>JANPIY010000592.1:0-13016 GCA_031425255.1 Planctomycetota bacterium | reverse complement strand
CTCAAACCAGAATGGGTATCTTACCCAGGGCGTTGCCCTGGGCTGTAATGACCCGCGCCGTTGGCGCTCAAAAGCCAACTAGGATTTATGGGTACTGGTCAGCACTTAAGTGCCGGGCTGGCGTTACGTCGCCCCCTTTCGGGGGCTCTCGACCACCCCCTCCGCGTGTTCCGCGCCTCCGCGTGAAAATGCTCCGGATGGTCAGGCTGGTTCGATCGGGGACCCTCGCGTCAGGGGCGCAGGCGTTCGAGGTCCTCGCGCAGACCCGAGTGCTGACGTTCATCGTTGACGTTGTGGCCGACGATGCGCTCGGCCACGTCGATGACCGCCAGACGGGGTGGTAGCCGGGCGGCGTCGTCGCGTGGGGCATAGCCCAACAGCTCGCGCGCCGTGCTGATGTCGAGCCGCTTGAACTGATTGTCGCTGAGCCCGTGGAGCAGCGCCCAATGCAGCGAGCGGTCGTCGATCGCCCGCGTCAGCAGGTCATAGAAGTCCGCGGGTGAGATGAAGGTGTCGAGCACGCCGATCGCCTGGTCGTCCGCGGCGGCCTGGGGCGGGAGGAAGGCGCCGATGCGGATGGCGATCACCGAGAGCCCTTCCTGCTCGGCGAGGTAGCGGCCGAGGGCCTCGCCAAAACATTTGCTGACGCCATAGAGATCGCCCGGATTCACCGGGTCGGTGGGCTTGACCTGGACATCGGTGGGATAGCCGGAGACCGCGTGCAGGGAGGAGGCGTACACCACCCGTCGGCAGCCCGCCGCCTTGGCCGCGGTGAAGAGGTGGTAGGTGCCGATGATGTTGTGGGTGAGCAGATCGCTCCACAGCGCCGACGGGTCCGCGGCTCCTGCCAAGTGCACGACCGTGTCGATGCCCTGACAGACATGATGCAGGGCAGCGAGGTCAGCAAGATCGCAGGCGACCACCTCGCCAAACCCGGCGAGGTGGTCGCTGGGAGTTCCAGGCTGGACCATCAGGCGCAGCGTGTAGCGGCCTTGCGCGCGGCGGGCGAAGTCGGCGCCGTGGGTGCCCGCCGCCCCCGTCACCAGGACCGTGGTATGCGGCATCGCCCGGCCATCGTCGCAGGGCCGCACGGTGGTGAACGAGAGCGCCACGGCGAATCCTCCACGCGGTCGCAGCCAACCGCGTGCCACCAGCGGAAAATCCCGCTGCACGGTGGTTTCCCCGCGTGCGCATACGACTTGGCCCCGCGCTTGCTTTGCCTGGCCCAACCGCGCAGGAGCACGTATGTCGCACCAGTTCTTGGTCTCCGAAGGCTCACCTTTTCCCTTGGGTGCCACCTGGGATGGCCATGGAACCAACTTCGCCCTCTTCTCGGCGCATGCCCACAAGGTCGAGCTCTGCCTCTTCGATCGTCAGGGAAACCAGGAGGTCGCGCGCGTCGAGCTCCAGGAGTACACCGACGAGGTCTGGCATGGCTATGTGCACGGCCTGCCGCCTGGGACGGTGTACGGCTACCGCGTCCATGGACCCTACGACCCCGATCAGGGTCATCGCTTCAATCCCAACAAGCTGCTGCTCGATCCCTACGCCCGCGCCCATGTCGGCACGCTGCGCTGGGCGCCGGAGGTGTTCGGCTACATCGTGGGGTCGCCCGATGGCGACCGTTCGTTCGACGTCCGCGACAGCGCGCCTTTCGTTCCCAAGTGCCGGGTGGTCGAGACCACCTTCGCCTGGCAGCACCCCAGCCGGCTGCGCGTCCCGTGGGATCGCACCGTGCTCTACGAACTCAATGTGCGCGGCTACACCAAGTGCCACCCGGAGGTTCCAGAGGCGCTGCGCGGCACCTTCGCCGGGCTCTGCCAGCCGGCGGTCATCGACCACATCCGCCGCCTCGGCGTGACCTCGGTTGAACTGATGCCGGTACATACCTTCCTCAACGACAACCACCTGCTCGAGCGTGGGCTGACCAATTACTGGGGCTACAACACCATCGGCTTCTTCGCCGCCGATCCGCGCTACTACGCCGATGGCTCGGTGGATGAGTTCAAGCAGATGGTCGACCGTTTCCACGCGGCCGATATCGGCGTCATCCTCGATGTGGTCTACAACCACACCGCCGAAGGCAATGAGATGGGTCCGACGTTGTCGTTCCGCGGCATCGACAACGCCTCCTACTATCGGCTCGTCGCCGACCAGAAGCGCTACTACCACAACCACACCGGCACCGGCAACGCCCTGGATCTGAGTGTCCCCCGCGTGCTGCAACTGGTCACCGACAGCCTGCGGTACTGGGTCACCGAGATGCGCGTCGATGGTTTCCGCTTCGACCTCGCCACCACGCTCGCGCGTGAGGCCGAGCACTTCGACGAGAGCGCCGGCTTCCTCGATAGTTGCCGCCAGGATCCCGTGCTCTCGACGGTCAAGCTGATCTCGGAACCATGGGACTGCGGCCCAGGTGGATATCAGGTCGGACGCTTCCCACCCGGCTGGGCCGAATGGAATGACAAGTTCCGCGATACGGTGCGCGCGTTCTGGCGCGGAGACGACGGCATGACCGCGGATCTCGCCCGCCGCATCACCGCTTCCGGCGATCTCTTCAATCGCCGCGGTCGCAAGCCCTGGGCCAGCGTCAACTTCGTCACCGCCCATGACGGCTTCACGCTGCACGACCTGGTGAGCTACCAGGAGCGCCACAACGAAGCCAACGGCGAGGACAACCGCGACGGCAATCAGGACAACCGCTCGTGGAACTGCGGGGTCGAAGGCCCCACTACCGATGAGAACATCATCGCCTTGCGCGAACGTCAGAAACGCAACCTGCTGGCGACCCTGCTGCTCTCCCAAGGCACGCCGATGCTGCTGGCCGGCGATGAGTTTGGCCGCACCCAGCAGGGCAACAACAATGCCTATTGCCATGATGATGCGATCGGCTGGGTCAACTGGGACATCGATGAGCGGGGTCGGCAGTTGATGCAAGTGGTGACCACCTTGAATTTCCTCCGTCAGCACCTGCCGGTGCTGCGCCGCAACCGCTTCCTCCGGGGCGAATACAATCCGGTCTTGGATGTCTCCGATGTCCGCTGGCTCGACAGTGAGGGCAAGGATCTGACGGAGCAGCAATGGAACGATCCGGCGACCAGATGTTTTGCCCAGGTGATCGATGGACGTGCCCAGGCCAGCGGCATCCCCCGACCCTCATCGGACATCACCCTCCTTCTGCTCTACAACGCCGATGTGCACGACCAGGAGATGGTGATGCCACGTATTCCCGGTCCGGAGCAATGGACCAGACTGTTCGACACCGCCCATCCGGTGCAGCAGACCCTGGCGGTGATCTCCGTTGGCGAGCGTTACCGGTTGGCGGGCCGATCGATGGCTCTCTTCGCACTGGAGGCGAGCGGACGGGCCGGCGGCAATTTTGAACTCATCCGTAAAGGCCTGCTCGGGGGCGGCATGCCGGAGGGAGCCTGGCATCGTTCCTGAGGACGACTCAACGGGTAGCGTCTGATCGCCTGGGCAGGGACCTCAGCAGGTTGTGCTGAAGCGATAGCGACGGTGCCTTCAAGCGGGAGAGACGGGCGCGCACCGGCGGGCCAGCACCTCCACCGCCTGGGCGCCTTTGAGGAGGAACCGTGACCCCAGGGATGATGCCGTGCTGCGCGTCGGTATGCCGATCGGCGGCAGTTCCCCGTGCTCCGCGCGGTAACGTTCACACAGCCACTTCGCCCGCGCGTTGGTGAGGATGTCATGGTAGCCCGAGAAGATCAGCAGCCGCATGACATCCTCCATCCAGGTGATCAGTCGATTCAATGGAGCGCGCGGGATGCCAAAAGTCAGCACCTCGGTCGCTATGATCGACCATCTCGCACGAGCGGGCGTCATTATTTTCCGACGGGGGGTTGTGAAGGCCTGATGTCCACACCGTGCAAGGCCATCGCTGAAGCTGGGTCTCAGACTTGGTGACCTGCCGAAGTGGCGCCAGCTCAAGACTTTTCATGGTATGGACAACGAGATGGCGGGCGTCGGTGGGGGTCCGTCACGCGGCAGATGCGCATATCCCCAGCTGGGAGATCTGCATCCCACGTGTAAAGGGACCCCTGTCCCAGCGCTCGCTCCCGTACCGGATTCCCTGCATTCGGCAGCACCACATCAGGCCATCATCCGGTTTATGCACTCTATGGGTCGACCCGTGGTCGGGCTCGGACACCGCCGTTGGCATGGATGCGGCTCACATTTGTCTGCCACACCAGCGCCCAGGAGGTTCTATGAGCCGTGCCCGGAAATCCCCGCGTTCAACCGGCTCATCCCAACCGCTGGGAGCGTCCTCCGATGGTTCTCTCCGCGCGCCAGAGCCGGACGGTGGGTCACCGCCGCCGATCCCTGCAGCAGCGGCCTCAGCCCCTCCCGTGGCCGATCTGGCATCTGCTGAAGGCCATGCGCGAGACCCCTCCGACCTCGCCCGCGATCAGCGCCTGCGCAGCGAACTCGCCATCGAGAGCGGCCGCAGCCCGAGCGACCGTCACCGCGAACGTCTGACCGCCATCGAAGCGGAAGAGGATGACGTCCATGGCGAAGAAGATGAGGAGGAAACCGCGAGCGACCTGCGGCGCCAGGCCGTGGAGGAAGAAGACGCCGCCGACGAGGACCGTGATCAATTGTGAAAGCCGATAGCGGCAGTTTGGCATACACACTGCTGAACCACGAGCGTCAACTTCTTTTCCATTCCCTTTTCAACCCTTTCCAAGGAAGACATCATGACCGCCAAGAAGACCAGCACGAAATCATCGTCGCCTGCCGCCGGCAAGGCCAAGGCGAACAGCAGTAAGACCACCTCTCAGACCACCACCAAGAAGACCCAGGAGGAGACCTCGGCCAACCGTCAGGGTGGCGCTTCCTCCGGGAGCAGCGCTGGCAACCGCAGCGGTGCCAATAGCGGCAGCAGCAGTGGCAGCAACAAGAGTGGTGGCAGCCACAGCAGCGGCGGCCACAGCAGCAGCCAAAGCGGCAGCAACAAGAGCGGTGGGGGCAACAGCAGCGGCGGCCAGAGCAGCAGCAACAAGGGTGGTGGGAGCAAGAGCTCGGGGAGCCATCAGGCCGCCACCAGATCCAGTTCCGGCAGCAACCGTTCCCAAGAGGACGATCAGGACGAGACCACTGCCGGCGCCCAGGCCGAAGGCGGCACCAGCAGCAAACGAGGCAGCCAACGCCATGGCCAGCGAGCGGGTACCGCCGAGGCCGACGACGACGAGGACGAGGGCAAGTCCGGTAAGAACGCCCTGGCGGATGATGCTGATGAGGACGACGACGAGGACGATGGCGACAAGGATAAAGATGACGACGACAAAGATGACAAAGACGACAAATGAGCAGATCCGCATGCTGAGCTGCACATGGTGACGACGGCAGGCGGGTCCGACGCTGGACACTTTCCGAGTGCTGAGTTGAGCCTGCCTGCCGGCGGCACCTGTCGCATATTTTCACTGCCGCAGCTCGAACGCCGGGGGATCGGACCGATCTCCCGGCTTCCTGTCTGCCTGCGCTTGATCCTGGAAACCCTCCTGCGGTCGTGTGACGGCATCAAGGTCACTGCCGACCACATCCACCACCTGGCCAACTGGCAGCCGCAAGGCGCGCGCACCAGCGAGATCCCCTTCTGCGTCGCACGGGTCCTGTTGCAGGATTTCACCGGTGTGCCCCTGCTGTGCGACCTTGCCGCCATGCGCGCGGCGACCCGGCGCATGGGACAGCCGGCGCGCTTGATCGAACCCCGTTTGCCGGTCGACCTAGTGATCGATCATTCCGTCCAGATCGACCATCATGGCACGGTGGCTGCCCTGGCCGACAACATGCGCCTGGAATTCGCGCGCAATACCGAGCGCTATGCTTTCATCAAATGGGGCATGCAGGCCTTCAACGGTGTCCGCGTCATCCCGCCGGGCATCGGCATCGTCCATCAGGTGAACCTCGAACTGCTCAGCCCGCCACTATGGTTTCGCGATGGAGTGGCTTACCCCGACTCGCTGGTCGGTACCGATTCCCATACCACCATGATCAACGGCTTGGGCGTGGTCGGCTGGGGCGTTGGCGGCATCGAGGCAGAAGCCGCCATGCTCGGCCAACCCATCCACCTGTTGACCCCGGATGTCGTCGGCGTGTTTCTGCACGGTGCGCTGCAGCCGGGAGCGACGGGAACCGATCTGGTTCTGCAGATCACCGAGCGTCTGCGCGCCGCGGGCGTGGTCGGCAAGCTGGTCGAGTTCTGCGGACCTGGCGCGGCGTCCTTATCGGTGCCGGAACGGACCACCCTGGCCAACATGGCCCCGGAATATGGTGCCACCATCGGCTTCTTCCCCGCCGACGAGGCGACCATGGGCTACCTGCTGCATACCGGTCGCGAGCCCGCCGCGGTGGCGGCGCTGCGCGCCTACCTCAGTGCCCAGGGTCTCTTCGGGATGCCCCCGCCGCGCCAGATCGATTACAGCAACCTCATCGAATTCGACCTGTCACGGGTCGGCAGCACCATCGCCGGTCCACGTCGTCCGCAGGATCGCATTCCCCTGGCGCAGGCGAAGAAAAGCTTCAGCGACCTCTTCAGCCGGCCCGCCGCCGAGAACGGGTATGGCAAACCGCCGAGCGAACTCACCCACCGCTACCCGGTGAGCGTGGCGGTCGACGAGGTTGGCGCCGCTCCCGGCGGAGCTGGAGCGGCGGTACCAGGCACCAATGTCGGTGGCATCGGCACCAGTGGCGTCAGTGGCACCCCGACCACCGAATCCGGCAAGGCCGGCACCGCCCTGCGCCATGAAGTCGAGATGGCGGAAGCGGCACACCTCCCTGAACCGGTCCCGCCGCCGCCGGTCAGCCCGGCAGCGGCGGCGCTCGACCTGGGCCATGGCGATATCGTGATCGCCGCCATCACCTCCTGCACCAATACCTCCAATCCCAAGGTGATGTGCGCGGCCGGCCTGCTCGCCGCCAAGGCGGTGGCCAAAGGGCTGCGGGTGTCGCCGCGGGTCAAGACCTCGCTCGCTCCGGGATCGCGGGTGGTGACCGCGTACCTCGAACGGCTGGGGCTGCTGGCGCCCCTGGAGCGGTTGGGCTTCGCCGTCGCCGCCTATGGCTGCACCACCTGCATCGGCAATTCCGGTCCGCTGCCCGCCGCCATCGACGAGACCATCACCCGGCACGATCTGGTGTGCGCCGCCGTGCTGTCGGGCAACCGCAACTTCGAGGCCCGCATCCATCCCCGCGTGCGCGCCAACTTCCTGATGAGTCCGCCCCTGGTGGTGGCCTTCGCCATCGCTGGCCGGATCACCATCGATTTCGATGCGGAGCCCGTCGCCTTTGCCAGCGATGGCACCCCGGTCCACCTGCGTGACCTGTGGCCGAGCGAGGAGGAGATCGCTGCCGTCCTTCCGCTCACCCACGACCCCGCCCTCTATCGGGAACGTTATGGCCAGATGGAAACCGACAGCCAGTTGTGGCAGACCATCGCTGCGCCGGGTGGTGAGCTCTATCCCTTCCCGCCGTCGTCGTACATCGCCGAGCCGCCGTTCCTGAGCGATTTCACGCTGCGGCCATCGCCCTTCATTCCTATTCGCGGGGCGCGGGCCTTGGCCGTGTTCGGCGACTCCATCACCACCGACCACATCAGTCCTGCCGGGACCATCCTGCCCGAATCGCCCGCCGGACGATACCTGAGCGACCTCGGAGTGGCGCCGGTGGACTTCAACAGCTACGGCGCGCGTCGCGGCAATCATGAGGTGATGGTGCGCGGCACCTTCGCCAATCCGCGCATCCGCAATCTCATGCTGCCGCTGCGCGACGATGGCACACGGGCGGTGGGCGGTTTCACCGTCCTGCAGCCGAGCGGCGAACGCCTGACCATCTTCGCCGCCGCCAGCCATTACCTCGCGCAGGGCATCCCCACGCTGATCTTCGCCGGCAGCGAGTACGGCACCGGCTCCAGCCGCGATTGGGCGGCGAAAGGCACGCGCCTGCTCGGCGTGCGGGCGGTGGTGGCGCGCAGTTTCGAGCGCATCCATCGCGCCAACCTGGTCGGCATGGGCGTGCTGCCGCTCGAGCTCTGCGATGGGGAGCGGGTGGAATCGCTCGGCCTCCGCGGTGACGAATTCTTCGAACTGGCGTGCGCGACCGAGGACCTGCGTCCACGGCAGGTCGTCGATCTGGTGGTGTCCCATCCCCAGCGCGGCAGCCGCACCATCCGCGTGCGGGTGCGCATCGACACCGACATCGAGGCCGAATACCTGCGCCACGGCGGCATCCTGCCGTATTCCCTGCGCACCCTCCTGGCGCGCACACAACCCACCGCGGTCCAGGCCTGACCATGGATCACGCCACCCGCCTCGAACACGATTCCTTCGGTGACATCGCCGTCCCCAGGGAACGCCTGTGGGGCGCGCAGACCCAACGCTCGCTGATGCTGTTCACCATCTCCGGGGAACGTTTTCCGCTGGAGGTGGTGCTGGCGCTGGCGCAGGTGAAACGCGCCGCCGCCATCGTCAACCGCGAGCTGGGCGGTCTGTCCGCCGAACACGCCGAGGCCATCATCCGCGCGGCGGAGGAGGTCATCGCCGGGCAGCACGACCAGGAGTTCCCCCTGCTGGTCTGGCAGACCGGCTCCGGCACCCAGACCCACATGAACATGAACGAGGTGCTGGCGAATCGCGCCTCGGAACTGCTCGGCGGCGAGCGCGGGACCGGCCGCCTGATCAATGCCCATGACGAGGTCAATCTCGGCCAGTCCTCGAACGATGTGATCCCCACCGCCATGCATCTCGCCGCCGCCATCGGCTTGCTGCGGCGCGTGCTGCCGGCCCTGGATGCGCTGCAGACCACGCTCACCGATCAGGGCCTGCGCTTCGCCGGCCACATCAAGCTCGGCCGCACCCACCTGCAGGACGCGACCCCGATCTCGCTCGGCCAGGAATTCTCCGGCTACGCCGCCCAGTGCCGCCACGCCCAGCGCGCGGTGACCGCCGCGTTGCCGCCGCTGCTGGGCCTGGCCATCGGCGGAACCGCGGTCGGCACCGGCATCAATACCCATCCCCAGTTCGGTCAGCGGGTCGCCGAGGAGTTGGCGCTGGCGCTGGGCATCGCCTTCCACCGGGCCGACAATCTCTTCGCCGCCCTGGCTGCGCATGACGAACTGGTCTCGGCCCACGGCGCGCTCAAGACCGTGGCGGTGGCCGCACTCAAGATCGCCAACGATTTGCGGTGGATGGCCTCCGGGCCACGCGGCGGGTTGGGCGAGATCACCCTGCCGGCGAATGAACCCGGCAGCTCGCTGATGGCCGGAAAGGTCAACCCCACCCAATGCGAAGCGGTGATCATGGCCTGCCAGCAGGTGATCGGCAACGATGTCACCATCACCCTGGCGGGCGCGTCCGGTAATTTCGAACTCAACGCCTGCAAACCGGTCATCGCCCACGCCTGCTCGCAGAGCGTCCGTCTGCTGGCGGATGCGCTGCACGGTCTGGATCACCATTGTGTGCGCGGCATCGAGGCCAACCCCCACCGCATGGACGAACTGCTGCGCCGCTCGCTGATGCTGGTGACCGCACTGGTTCCGCACGTCGGCTACGAACGGGCGGCGCAGGTCGTGCAGTATGCGCAGGATCACGACCTGGGACTGCGCGAGGCCGCGGTGACCGGGGGATGGGTGACCGGCGAGGATTTCGATCGCTGGGTCCGGGTCGAGCACATGCTGGCGCCGCATCTCCCGTGAAGGCTCCTGCTTTGGCACACTTAGCGACTAGGAACGACCAGGAATGGATCACCATTTCCAGTGGTGCCTTGAGCAGCCAAGGAGGTCTCGATGCCACGCGGCGACAAATCCAGCTCCAGCGACAAACAGATCCGTCAGGCCAAACACATCCGCGAGGGCTATGAGGAGCGCGGCGCCTCAGCAGGGGCTGCCGAAGCCCGTGCCTGGGCCACGGTCAACAAGATGACCCACGGAGGGAAACGATCCGGCTCGGGTCGTGGCAAGACCACGGACACCAGTCCAGCCGTCAAGGGAGGCAAGCGGGGAGGCCAGGCGGGTGGACGCGCACGCGCTGCACGACCTGCCGCCAAGCGGGCCACCCGGACCAAGCGCTAAGAGCTGGTTTCATAACCCATCCCGTAGCGAGCCCGAGCCATCGTCACCAAATGGTTCGTCTGACGCGGCCGCAGCCGACGAGGGCCGGGCGCAGTAGGGATGGGTTATGAAACCAGCTCTCAAGGCCTGGTCTGGCAGGTGGTCGGTCGCATGGGACCAGCCACCGATTTCCGAAGCTCAGGGCGACGGAAAAGAACACCCCCTGCACGCGGGAGTGGCTGCGTCGGCAAGTGAGCCATCTGTGGACGGCAGCCGGATGAACATCTTCACAGCCCAGGATCGTCCTATCAGATCCGTGCCTTATGGACGCCACCGCCTCGGGGAGGTCCGGGTATCGCCGCCACCGACGGGCCGCTGGGCCGACCGACTCACCGGATACAGGATGGAGTTTTGGCATGACGAACGACCCAGGCGATCCCGAGCGGGACCAAGATCCCAGGATCATCAGCGATCCCAGCGACACCGCCGCGGTGCTGGTGGTGGGTCTCACCGATCTGTCCGTCCGGCGCGCGTCATCCAACGCCGTCGCCTGGCTTGGACTCCCCAAGGAACGCCTGCTGGAACGTTCACTGATGCTGAGTCTGCCGCACCTGGGCCAGGCGCTGACCGTCGCCATCGCTGGCGGGCTCAGCCCCCTGCCGCAGCCGTTGGTGACCGATGTGGCGAAACCCGATCTGACCCCCCTGAGTGTCTTCGTCCGGCGCTTGGAAGACGAGGCGATCATCGATCTCCAGGTCCCCGCTGCCGACCATGCGGGCGGACGCACCCACTCCGTCCCCACCCATATCTCGCCTGGTGAGCACCCCGAGGACGCCGTCGCCGTGCGTGGTCGCTTCACCGCGTTGCGCAACGAATTGGCCCTGCTGCGCGCACTGGCTGAAGCCCACGTCACGCCGACGGCGGAAGAACGGCATCTGCATGATTGGCTGTGGCAGGCCGAAGTCGCCCTGACCCGGATGATCGAGAACTTCGGCGCGGTCGAGAAGCTGATCGAACGCCGCGACACTCCCTCCCCCCAGGCGACCCGTCTATGACTCATTCCCCCTGCGCAAATCGGTTGGGTATCGGCACCCGCGGCCTCCTCGTCGGCGTCTTTTCCGCGCTGGTGCTGCTGGCGCCCGCGGTCGGTGCGGAATACGAGGTCATCACCTTCCGGGATGGCCAGGTGCGCAGTGGCCATCTCGATGAGAAAGCCGGCACCATGCCCCTCGACGATGGCTCGACCATCGCCGTGGTGATCGGCGACATCGTTGACCGCGAGGTCAAGGATCCGCGCAAACCACCGCTCCCCATCGCCCCCCGGGTGCAGGCGCCGCCGAGCGAGGTCACCGCTCCTCGCCCGGCGCAGGATGGGAAGAACCCACCGCCCCCTGCCACGCCTGCGAAAACGGCGCCCGCTTCCACCAGCGAGGGTTCCGACCCCCCGACCTTGGCCCTGCGCCTGCGCAAGCTGCAGGAGGCCAGGCTGATGCTGATGGGGTTGCTGATCCGGGCCGGGGCCAGCACGCCCGTACCGGACGATCTCTATGGATTGATCCTGGTCACCAACGTCGAACTACAGCTTCGTCGCGAGGCCACGGCCGAGGCGCTGGACGAGGTCCGCGAGCGCTACTTCCCTGGGAGTTCGGCTCTGCTGCGACAACGCCAGGAAGCCGAACGATTGGCGCAGGCCGAACGTGATCACCTGGATGCGCAGGTGTTGGCGGTCTTCGCGCATGGGGTGCGACGCCTGACCCCCTCGCCGGCGCTGGCGACCGCGCCAATGGCAAGCGACGACCGGGCAACCATCGAAGAACGTCAACGAGCCCATCACCTGGTGAACGACCTGGTGGCCTACGGCGCCACACCACCGCCGGCGGCGGCCGGGTGGGTTGCAGGATTGTTGACCGACCCCGAGCGCATGGCGCTGTTGGCCGGCTTCCTGGCACCGGGCGATCTCGCCTTCGATAGCCGCTGAAAACGGTGACCGACGACGTCGTCATGCGGTCGAGCTGAGGGCGAGGAATCGGCCGCAGAGGCGCGGAGCCGCAGAGGAAAGGCAACGCAGGGCTTTTTTACCTCTGCAGCTCTGTGGCCAAATATTTCAGCATTCCAGCAATAACCACCTCGCCCGACGCATTTCGCATCGTTCCCGAACGCCTGGTCCTGCCTGCAGAACGCAAGACGGTAGCCGACGTATTGCTGCGCATCGATACGGCACTGGGCACCACTGAGCTGCAGGTCATTTGGCACACCTGTTGCCAGGGAAATAAGAGCCGCCTCCCCTTCCACTTTTTTTCAATACCTCATTGGTCAGGAGCTTCTCATGCGCCGCTTCCTCTCATTGCCCATCCTGCTGTGCGTACCCGTCGCTGGGCTCATGGTCGAAGCCCGCGCCGCGGACCATCCATCCTTCACCGACCTGCGTCTCGAAGTCAGCATGCTGGACGACACCCTCGAAAGCGACTCGACCGCCAGCGGTCCTTTCGGCTCGGTCTCGTCCTCGGGCGATATCGAATTCGATGACGCCTGGCGCGTCGGCATCATTGCCGTTTCAGCGCGCGCCAGCAGCGATGGCGTGTTCGCTTTCGGCAGCGGCGGCGGCATCCAGTATTCGGACTGGGACGACGACGCTGAGGTGGACCAGACGCTCCAGGTCTTGGCCGCCACGCTGCGCCTGGGCGTGGTGATCAGACCGAACGAGATGTTCCATATCGAAGCGATGCCCTACGGCGCGGTGGGCGCGGCCCAAGGTGAGATCGAGGACGAGGAGTCGGATGTCGCGTTGTATTGGGAGTTCGGCGCGATCGCGGGCGCCTTCCTCACCTTCGATTCCTTCCAGGTCGGCGTCCATGCCGGCTACCTGTGGAATGGCACCGACCTGGAGTTCGAGAGCGATGCCAACTTCCCCGTTCTGGTGGAGGACGTCGAGGCCGAACTGCGGGGCGAAGGC
>JANPIY010000591.1:0-5583 GCA_031425255.1 Planctomycetota bacterium | reverse complement strand
TTGTAACCGACCACCTCGGGCAATGACTTCCAACTCGGTGCCCGGCCTTCGGCGAGTGGCGGATAGGCGATGCCCGCCTCGTCGAGCGGCGCCTGCACGTCGGCCGGCCAGGCCCGCCGGCCAGGCTGCCACTGGTAGGTGCGCTTGTGCAGCACCACCAGTTCGGCCGCACCGCTGGCGTGCGCCAGCACCAGCCGGGTGGTGGCCGGCGCCATCAGCAACGGCGGTGGCGGCTTGACCATCTCGACCGGTCGGGGTTGCGGAATCGGCTGAGGGACCGCGTCAGACATGGGTGCCTTCCGGCCAGCGCAGTTCGATCGAGCGGCGATCGCGCGGCGACATCAGGTAGCGGAAGAGGCAGTGATAGGTCCCCACCATCGCCCGCGCATCCGGCAGCACCACCACCGTGCTCAGACGCGAGGGCATCACGCTGGTGAGCGACCCCAGCTTCACGTGCCCGACCGGGCCATGCGCCGGCGGCAACGGCAGGTCGAGGTCGCCCTCGCTGGCGAAGCCGCGCAGCAGCAGCCGTTCACCGAGATGGCCATCCTCGGCGATCAGCTCGGGCACGCTGAGGTTGAAACCGCTGATCATCAACCGCCTGGCCAGGACGGCGGGATCACCACCCATGCCGAGCTCCAGCGGACCGGCCGGGCGGATCCAGCAGGCCGGCAGCGGGGCATCGTTCCAGGCGCTGATGAGCTGCCCAGGGCGCTCGAGGTTGGGCAGCGGTTTGCGGTCCGCGTCCTCCTTGGTGATGTGATAACCCCGTCCGGTGGGATTGATCACGTGCGGCATCGGCTGGCCATCGTAGCTGGCATGACCGCCGAAGGCGCGGTCGTTGCTCAAGGGCAGCTCGCGAAAGGGCGTCGGCGGCGTGGCGCGGATACGTCCCCATGAACGCTCCCAGCGGCGGTCGCCGATGACCAGCGTGCGATGGTGCAGGCGGCCGCATTGCGCGGACACCTCCATCTGCGTCACCGCCTTGCCGCCGGCGGCGCGGGCATGGCCAAGGATGACCAGATCCGTGCCTTGTTTGCGATGGTCGATCTCCCCAGGGAAGGTCGCACCGGCGAAGGTGAAGGGCTGTTCGAAGACCGGCCACTGCTCGGCGGCATCGGCGGGCACCAGGCGACCCTCGCTGACCCGCCAGGTCGCCTTGCAGACCGCGATGCCGAGCATCTCCCGGTCGCCGGTCGAGCCCGCCAGCCCTTTCGCCGGCAGGCCGGTGCGGTTGATGCATTCCTTCAGGGTATCGGCGCGGTGGTGGGAGCCGTCGGCGCGGCGAAGGCCGGATCCCCGACCAGGGGGATGGCGAGCAGGCCACGGTGCGAGAACCACAGCGCGTCCTCCGCCAGGCGCTGGCCACGCGCCTCGTGGTCCTGATCGTCGCTCATGGCCTGGCCTGGTTTGATCACCTGGCGGACGGCGCTGGTGTAGAAATCGCGTTTCACGCCGAGCAGGGCCTGCTGTTCAGCGGCGGCGAGTTCCTCCGCGCTGACGATCTGACCGGCGACGATGCGGTCGGCGACCTGCTCGCGCAGGACGCCCAGGCGTTTCTCCAAACTGATGATCGCCACCAGATCGCGTCCGTCCGTCAGCATGGCGGCCTCAGCAATTCATCCGCACGCGTTCACCATCGATGCAGACGTCATCATTGGCCCTGACCTTCACATCGCCCAGGTCGGCGCGCGCGTCCAGGTCGCCGGCGGCGACGATGCTGATATCGGCGCCGCTGCTCAGGCTCAGGCCTTCGCGGCCGTGCAACGCCACGTGTTTGGCATCGACGGTCAGATCACCGGCCAGCTCCAGGCGCAGACCGCCATGCAGACGCAGCACCGGACCCTGAGGTGTAATGGCGATCTCGACCCGCTGGCCGCCCCCAGGGCCGACCAGGCGCAGGACGTGGCCGTCAGCCGAGGGTTCGATGTGCAGGAAGTGATCACCGAGGGCGATGGCATCCATGGGAATCCTCACGCGTTGTTCTTGATCACGGCACCGGCGAGCGAGATCGGGCCCGAGGCCTTCAGATCGATGGTCGCGCCACCGAGTTCGCAGGCGGCGTCGGCCACCACTTTGATCTGCGGCGCCCCGGCGGCGATGCTCGAACCACCCGTGAGGGTGATCTTGGGTGCATGCAGGGTGATGCCGCCGGCATCGATGGTGATCGAGCTGCCGCCGACGCTGATGATGACCTCGCCGCTGGCGCCGAGCGAGATCTTGGCGGCGGTGGTCGCCGAGGTCCCGGCAATGGTGTAGGCGGCATTGCCGCCGACCGCGGTCGCCTGGTTGGCGCCGACGCTGATGGTCTGGTTGGCGCCGACGCTGGCGGTGTGGTTGGCACCGATGGTCTCGGTCTGATTGGCGCCGACGCTGAGCGTGCGGTTGGCGCCCACGCTGTGCGATTCATCGGCGCCGATGGAGATCGTGCGGTTGGAACCCACGGTCTGGGAATCGTTGGAACCGACGGTCAGCGACTTGTCGACCGCCACCGATTCGCTGGCGTTGTTGCCGATGGTGAGGGTGGCGTCATTGCCGCTGGTCAGGCTGTAGTCGTAGGTCGCGTTGATGCTGAAGCCCTCGGCGCCAGCGGTGTCCTCCATGGTCACCGCATTGCCGCCGCCGCTCCTGATCATGCTCTGACTCTGATTCGAGCCGGTGATCTTGCTGCCGGTCTGGGGATTCGGCACGGCGGCGGCGATCAGCGGGCGATCCGGATCGCCGTTGATGTGCGTGACGATGACCTCGGTGCCCTTGTGCAGCGGAAAGTGCATCCCCATGTCGTCACCGGCATAGGGTTGGGCCATACGGACGAAGCGCGAGGCCTTGCCGTCCTTCTTGTCGCTGCGGTCGAAGGTGAACTTGAGCTTGTAGCGCCCCTGGTCATCGACCTCCGCGTACTGGCCGTCACCGGCGGCATCGACCTTCGCGATCAGCGTGCCGACCACCGCGGGTTTCGGGGTGATGCGCCGCGGACGGAACACCACGCTCGCGGGCATGCTGACGAAATCGTTGAGGTAGCTGGCGGTGGGATGCTCGTCCTCGTCGGCGGTGGCGAAGCCTTGCGAGCCCTGGTGCTTCACCTCGATCAGCAGGTGGTCGATGTTGATGTCCGGACGGTAGTGCTCGGTCAGCGTGAAGACGCCACCGGCGCGAAAGCCGCGCGCATCGCTGACCCCGCGGAACTGGCGTTTGCGGCCCGCGATCTCCTCGCTGCGAACCCCCGCCAGGGCCTTGCCCTCGTCGTCATCCTTGAAGTGGTCACCGTATTCGTATTGGTGGCCGAACGCCGCTGGCGAGCTGACCTCGGCGCTGGGAAACATCGGCGCATCGGGTGAGCGGTAGTTGTAGTCGCCCAGCACCACCTGCGCGGTCACCGGCCGCTGCTGCATGGTCAGCTCGAAGACCGACTCCTCGACCAGCGCATCATCGACGCGCGTGCCACCGACCTGCTGGCGATAGATGAAACTGGCGGCGCCGGCGACCTTGGTGCAGGCCTCGGGCTGATCGCCGAACACCACCACGGTGCGCTTCTCCGAGTGTTCGAAGTGGTAGAAGATGCCGTCGTGTTCGAGCAGTCGGCTGATGAAGGCGAGATCGCTCTCCTGATACTGCACGACATATTCGCGCGTCGGGTAGCTACGGCCGGTGGTGCGGAAGTCGAAATCCGCGGGTTCGAAGCCGTGGCCCTTGAGCACCTCGGTGACGATGTCGACCACCGTCTGGTCCTGGAAGATGCGGCTCTGGCTGGTCAACGACAACCGCCACAGCCGCGGCACTAGCAAGGCGCGGTAACGCACGCCCCCGTCACCCCGCCCATGCTGTTCGAAGTTCGCCAGCACGCCGTGCATCTGTAGCAGTTGCACCCCTCGCCGGCCGGAAGCCAGGACGGTGGGTTGTTTGATGCCGAGCCAGGAGTCCGCTGCCAGCAGCGCCTCGCCGTCGAGATCGGCCTTGTCCGACATCAGCTCGATCTCGATGCGGAAGGGCGTCGACATGCGTTCGACGGCATGGAAGGAGGCCACCTGCAGCGTGCCGTCCTCGACCGCGCCGCTATGCATCTGATAGGCCCGCTTCGTGACATCGACCATGAGCGAACCACCTTCCCTGGGGAACCAGTGGAGGCGTGATAGATCGGGCGGGGTGAGCGTCAAGCAGAGCCCATGCCGACATCACCCGCCTGAGCTGGAAAAAACGCGCACAGCGTGGCTGTATGCTCATCGGCGGCGCATCGTCCGCGCATGGCGGCACTGGTGCGGGAGCGGCGATCGTCAGCTATGCGCGGGCCGCCGCTCGCCATGGATGTAGACCGCGCGCATCGCTGCGGACCGCCACGCCGCGGTCGAGATCGCCGGATCGTTGGCGGCGTCGCCTTCGCCCACCATGCGGCCCGCGCTGAGGCGGCGGCCGGGGTCCAGCGTGGGTGACAGGTCAGCCCATCGGCGTTGTGCCCGCTCCGGGTCCGGCAACCAGGCGGTGGCCAGGAGATCCTGATCGAGCTCTTCCGCGGCCTGGCCCGTTCCAGGCGGCAGCGTCACGCGCTGCGCGGAATCGATCTGCACTCCGGTGAGCAGGTGGAAGGCCCGCCCGGCGGCGACCGCCAGCGGCACATCGCGCGGATCCATCAGGGTGATCAGCGCCGGGACTACCAGCGGCAGCGCGATGGTCGACAAAAGCGGGACGCACAAGACGCCCTGGCCCGGTTTCATGGCCACCCGCACCAGGGGCGGTGCCGCGTCGGCGGTGGTGAGCCGGGCCCATTGCAGGATGACCTCGTGATCGGCAGCCGTCCGACGGACCAACCCGTGGTTGGCTTCCTGGACGAAGCTGGGATGCGACATCCACACCAGCGCCTCGACGCAGGCCTGCCGGACCGCGGCCTCGGGATCACGCATGCCCAGTTGGGCAGAGCGCGCATCGACCGTTTCGCCCCGTCGGGCGATGACCTCCCAGGCCAGCGCCCGCACCGTCGGTGACGGATCCACCAGGCCAGACTTCAGGCATGCCGCCAGCGGGCCGCCGGCAGACACCGCTGGTCGCCCGTGAAGCGCGAGCAGGCATTCGAGCAGCCAACGCAGCGGAACTCCCGTTGGCGTGGTGGCGAGGCCACGGGTGCAGAGGGCGACGAGCGCAGGTGGGTGCCAGCGCAGCGTGTGGTCTACCACCACCGGCCACCACGCCGGTGGGAGCACAGCCAAGGCCTGCTGCCACCACGGCCCGGGGAGCGGCAGATCGGGAGCGACCGCGACGATGGCGAGCGCCAGTTCGGGGTCGCCTGATTCCAGCGTCTGCTTCAGGGTCTCGGCGGTCACGCCGCAGGCGACCACCGCTGCACTCAGCGCTGCGATTCGTTCATCGATCTCTGCCAGGCCAGCCCTGGTCACGCTGGGCGCATCGCGCGCCACGAGACGACGTCGCAGGAGTGGCCCGAGATCGTCGAGCGCACCCTCGGCGAGCCCAGGACGCGCCTGTGCAGTCCAGCCACTCATCAATTCACCACCACCTGGCCGCCCTTGATGCGGTTGGTGCCGATCGCTTTCGAGACCAGGTCCTGGCCGCGGATCAGCACCTTGCCGTCGCCGC
>JANPIY010000590.1:0-1856 GCA_031425255.1 Planctomycetota bacterium | reverse complement strand
CTGAACGCGGGATCGAAGTTGGCGAGACAACGGACTTCGCCTCTCATACTGGCAAAGGGGTGAGCGGGACGATTCAGGATCGTGCTGTCTGCTTGGGCAACAAGGCAATGATGACCGATCTCGGCATCGCCACGGAGAATGTCGACGCCCAGGCGGATGTGTTTCGCGCTGAAGGCCAGGGCGTGATGTTCGTGGCCGTGGATCAGAAGCTCGCCGGCATGCTGGTTGTTGCCGATCCAATCAAGGAAAGCGCGCCAGGTGCAGTCGCCGAATTGCGCAGAAGTGGAATGCGGGTCATCATGATGACTGGCGACAATCGGCGCACGGCCGAAGCTGTTGCTCGTAGGATCGGCGGCATCGACGAGATCATGGCCGATGTCTTACCGGATCAGAAGCAGGCCACGGTGGAAAAGCTTCGCAGTGGGGGCCGTCGGGTGGGAATGGCTGGTGACGGGATCAACGATGCTCCTGCACTGGCGGCCGCGGACGTTGGCATTGCCATGGGCACCGGCACAGACGTGGCAATGGAAAGTGCAGCCATTACGCTTGTCAAAGGCGATCTCAAGGGCATCGTCAGAGCCCGCCACCTGAGCCGCGCCGTCATGCGTAACATTCGGCAAAACTTGTTCTTCTCGTTCGTTTTCAATGCGGCCGGCGTGCCGATTGCGGCTGGGATTCTCTACCCGACCTTCGGGCTGCTGCTGAGTCCAATCATTGCCAGCGCTGCGATGTCGCTCAGTTCGGTCTTAGTTATTGGAAATTCGCTCAGATTGCGGGCTCTTAAATTATGAAGATAGGCGAGGCTTCCGCGGCTTCGGCGGTAAGTCAGCGAATGATCCGCCACTATGAGAAAATTGGGCTGATCGCTCCCGCGCCTCGCCGCTCGTCAGGATATCGCGACTATGACGATCGCGATGTCCATGCCCTGCGCTTCATTGGTCGGGCGCGCGATCTGGGTTTCGGGATCGACGAGATCGGTCAGTTGCTCGCGCTTTGGAATGACCGGGGCCGGTCAAGTGCGGACGTAAAGACGATGGCTTTAGCCCGTGCCGCCGAATTGCACCGAAAGGCGAAAGGGCTTGATGCGATGCGGCAAACGCTCGAGCGGCTGGCCGCTTCCTGTCACGGAGATGACCGCCCCGATTGTCCTATTCTAGACGATCTTGGCGCTAGCGACCTGTGACCGCCCAATTGCAATTTGGCCGTTCTACGTCCATATCCACAAACGTGATCATTTCCAGGCTCTTCGCGTTGTTTGTCGCTCTTTCGCTGCTCTTCGGGCCGCTTGCGATGGATCGCGCGATGGCCGCCGCGCCAGGCTCTGATCATGCGCAGATGGCCAAGGACGAGCATTGTGACCCTGCCAAGGACGGCAAGGCTGACAAAGCCGATTCCAAGTCATGTTGCGGGGCCATGTGCGCGGCCGCGGCGATTGCCGTTCCGCAAGTGGCAACCAGCGAACCGCTTTTTGATCGTTTAGCGGCGAGCTCGGCTCTCAAGAGCCTGACTCGTGGCATCCCGAGCGAGATTTCTACGCCCCCTCCACGACTCGCCTGAAATCGAACTGATTTTCCTCGATTTCACGGAGACGGACATGAGAAGTTTTTGGGCCGCGATCGCATTGTCGATCGCCCTACCGTCGGTTGCGCATGCGCAGGCGGCTCCCGCTGCAAAAATGGCTTGCTGCGAGAAAATGAAAGACAAGTGCGATTGCTGCAAGGACATGGCCAAGATGGACCATGGCAAGCATGACATGAAGGCTGGGGCGGATCCCCACGCCGGTCATGACATGTCGCAGACGCCGAAGCCGGCCTCTCAATAACGATCAGTAAGCACGGCTGAGGGCTGGAGGCGGT
>JANPIY010000589.1:0-2869 GCA_031425255.1 Planctomycetota bacterium | reverse complement strand
AAGTCCCCTCTGTGCTCTCTGTGGGCTCTGTGGCTGGCTGTCACTGTCTCAGCTCAGAGCGCGACGCCGAGCTTCGCGATCCGATCGGCGGTCTTCTGTACACGCTCCCAGGCGCTCGCCACCACCGCATCATCAGCCGCCGCCGTATGCGCTTCGGCGTACCCAGGGATGATCCGCCCGCCGCGTTCGTCGTCGCGCGCCTTGCTCGCGATCACCAGTTCGGCGTTCTGCCGCTCCATGTCGAGCAGCAGCTTTAGACGCTGGTTGAAACCGATCCCGGGCAACAATTGACGCGCGAGTTCATGCGCCAGTTCGCCGGAACCGGGGATCTGCAGGTTGCCTTCCTGCTCGGCCAGCAACACCCGCAGGCAGTAGCGCTTAAGCGCGCGGCCATAGACCTCGATGGCCTTGAGCCGGGTCTCCTCGCGCAGGAAGTTCTTGCCGATGCCGTCGATGTCGGTCTCCAAGTAGACCGGCCGGGTCACGGTCACCGCCAGGAGCCGCTCGCGGGCTTCGCGCACCAGGCGCATGATGTGCGGACGCAGGACCTTGTAGTCGATGACGTGGCGGCGCGCGTGATCGCGTTTGGCGAACTTGAGTTCGGTACGCGTCAGGCCATAGGCGTTGGCGAACAGGCCCCAGGCCGGGATCAGCTCATTGAACGCCCGCGGCACCAGGTCCTGCGATTCGCCGAGCGGTTCGGCTGGCACGGTGATCAGGCTGAAGGGGAAGGCGACGCGCTGCGGCAGGGTCGAGACGCCCATGCTCACCACGGTGTAGGGCGCTTGGCTGAAGTCGGTGGGGAAGCGGATCGCGCAGCCGAGGCCAAAGAAGCAGCCTTCCCCAGGCCAGATCTCCTGGTCCGGGGCGCGGCCGTTGTGGTTTGAGCCGACCATTGCGCCGTAGGCGACGTTGCCCTTGCCTTCCGGCCAATAGGCCGAGATCAGCAGGCTCTGGTGATGGAAACCGACGAAGGGGCCGACCAGGCTGCTGGTGACCTCGCCCTTGGCGATGGTGGTATTGGGACCGATGACGCTGCTGCTGACCGAGGCGTGCTCATCCACCGCGCTGTGTTCGAGCAGGGCGGACCCACGCACGATGCCATTGCCGGTGACGGTGACGCCGAACTGCAGCACGCTGTCGCGCACCGCGGCACCGCCACTGACCTCGGTCGGTTCTTCGCTCGAGGACAGCACCGTGGCGTTGCTCAGCTCGAGGGCGTTGTCGATCACCGCCGAGACCCCGATGTAGGCATCGCGGATGCGTTCCACGTGCCGGATACGCGCACGACGCCGTACCCAGCCGATCGGGCTGGTGACGATGCGCGTGTAATTCTCGACCGCACGGCGGACGGCGGCCTGCCCTGCCACGTCGCCGCGTTCGCGCGCGATGAGAGCCGCGTCGTCGACGGTGAGCTCGGCCCACAGCGCGAGTTCACGGCCGCCCGTCTCGGGACCGATGGCGACCAGCTGGCCGGCGGCGAACTTCGCCGAGCCGGAACAGGTGATCGAGCCGACGTCGAACAGCACCGCTTCGCGATCGATGATGATGTTGGCGGCGAAACGCACATTCTCGATCAGGCAGTCGTTGCCCACCTGGCAATCGATCAGGGTGCAGTCGTAGATGCCGCTCGGTAGTTTGATGCCGCTGAGGACTTCGATCTCGCCGCTGAAACGCCCGAGCACGCAGCGGCCCTTGAGATGGGTCCGCCGCACGCGGAAGGCGTCGAAGTCCTGCGCCACCTGGACGGATTTCCAGTCGTCGGCACGGCAGCCACGATCCTCCATCACCGCGATCTCCTCGCGCGTCAGATCGCGCAGCAGGAGACCGAGCACATTGTCGCGGCGTTTCGCCACCAGCCGGCCGGCGTCGATGAGTTCGCTGTCGTGGCCGATCAGCGCCGCCAGTTCGCCGAGCGTGACCGCCGGCGGCCGCACCGACCCTGGCGCCTGCGCTTCGACCGGGGACGCGGACTCGGTGGCCTTCCTCATGGAGCTCTCATTCCTTCGGGGTGGTGGCGACGCCGCCGGCGATCACTTCTCGGCCTTGGCCAGCGATTCGTCATCCAGGCGCGACGCCGCGTCGCGATCGGCGAAGACCGTCAGCTTGGGATGGTTGAGCAGCAGGCTTGCGGGCACGCTGGGGCCGCTGCGTCCTTCCACCATCTTGTGCAACGCGTCCGCCTTGCCGAGGCCGGTGGCGATCAGCAGCACCTCGCGTGCTTCGAGGATGGTGGCCATGCCCATGGTGACCGCGGTCTGCGGGGTGGATTCCAGATTCTTGAAGCGGCTGCCATCGCTCAGCGCGGCGAGGGTGGAGAGCGTCAGCGTCACCACGCGCATGCGGCTCTTGGGCGAGGAGCCGGGCTCGTTCAAGCCGACGTGGCCGTTATGACCCAGGCCCAGCACCACCAGATCGAGCCCACCACGGGCCTCGATGAGCAGGTCCCAGGCCCGGCATTCCGCATCGAGATCCTTGGCGTCGCCGCGCGGCACGAAGGTCTGCTCGCGCTGGATGTCGACCTGACGAAAGAGATGGAAATTCATCAGGTAGCGCGTGCTGCGATGATCCGACGGTGACAGGCCGACATACTCATCGATGCCGAAGGCGGTGACATTGCGGAAACTGAATCCGCCGCGTTCGTGGAAACGCTGCACCAGGCCGGTGTAGCAAAGGATGCTGGTGCGCCCGGCCGAGAGGCCGAGTTTGAGTTGCGGATTGTTGCCGATGGCCGCGGCCAGGGTGTCGGCCAGGCGTTCGCCGGAATCCTCGCGCGTGTTGCTCAAGATCAGTTTCATGACGCGTCGGCTCCTGCCTGGGACGGGTTCTAGCGGCCCGGTCCTGGGATGCCATGTCCCGTACCCGCCCG
>JANPIY010000588.1:0-2146 GCA_031425255.1 Planctomycetota bacterium | reverse complement strand
CTGGGCTGCCAAGGGGACGGCGCTGGTGATCGGCGGGCAGGATTGCCATCCCGAAGAGTCGGGCGCCCATACCGGTGACATTTCGGCCGCGATGCTGAAGGACGCGGGTGCGGCCTATGTCATCGTCGGCCATTCCGAGCGCCGGGCGAACCATGGCGAGGCCGACGCCGAGGTGAAGGCCAAGGCGGCGGCCGCGATCGCGGCGGACCTTGTGGCCATCGTCTGCATTGGTGAGACGGAAGCCGAACGCGACGGCGGCCGCACGCTGGACGTTGTCGGCGCGCAACTGGCGGGGTCGCTGCCGGAGGGTGCTACAGCCACCAACATCGTCATCGCCTATGAGCCGGTCTGGGCCATCGGCACCGGCCGTACCCCCACCCTGGCCGAGATCGCGGACGTGCATGCGTTCATCCGCGCGAGGCTGGTCGAGCGGATCGGCGCGACCGATGCGGCCGCTATGCGCCTGCTTTACGGCGGATCGGTCAAGCCATCGAACGCGGCCGAGATTTTCGCCCTTCCCAATGTCGATGGCGCGCTGGTGGGCGGGGCAAGCCTCAAGGCGCTGGATTTCGGGGCCATCGTCGAAGCCTTGTCGGCGGCCTGACAGGCGCTGTCGCATGCGGGACATTTCGTGTGCAGGGGTCACGATAGGGTCACGCCATGACAGATGCCACGATGGCGGCGCGCCGCCCCCTTCTGATTGCCAACCTGATCTGCCTCGCCTCGATGGTGATCTGGGCGTCCGGCTTGCCCGCCGCAAACCTGATCGTGCCGCACATGCCGGCCCTCGCATTGACGGCGGCGCGCGCGACCCTGGCGGCCATGGTGCTGTTTCCGATCTGGTGGGCAATCGAGGGCGGCGCGGTGATCCGCGGGGCCGACTGGCGGCGCGGGACCTGGGTCGGTTTCGTCACCCTGGGCCTTGCCTCTGTCTTCGTCGTGCTGGCGCTGACGATGACGGATGCGGTCACGGTCGCCATCGTGACGGCAACGATGCCGGTGGCCGGGATCGCGCTGGAATGCGCGCTTGATCGCCGCCCCTTCACCCGCGCCCTCGGGCTGGGATTGATCCTGTCCATCGCAGGTGGTCTGGCGGCACTTGCAGGCGGGACGGTCAGGATCGACCTTGGGCTTGGCGCCCTTGCCGCACTGGCGTCGGTGCTGTGCTACACCTGGGGCTCCCGCGAGACGGTCCGCGCCCTGCCCGGCCTGACCTCGCTCGGGCGCAGCGCGGTGACGGTCACCGGGGCTGCCGGGGTGATGCTGATCGCCGCACTGGCCGACGGGCTGTGGCGCGACGCCTGGCCCGACTGGGGCGCCATCGGCCCGCGCGAATTCGGTGGGCTTGCGATCTTTGGCATCGGCTCCATGGCGGTCAGCCAGTTGCTGTGGATCGTGTCGGTCGGCCGCATCGGCATCGGGGCCGCCAGCCTGCACATGAACGCGGTCCCCTTCTATGTCATGCTGATCGTCTTCGTGCTGGGCGGGGCCTGGAACTGGTGGCAGGCCGCAGGGGCCGTGGTCGTGGTGACGGGCGCGATGGTGGCGCAAGGCCTGTTGAAGATACGCATCTAAGCCATGGAAATCCTGACACAATCCCCGACCGAAGCGACCTTTGTGCAGAATCCCTATCCGTTTTATGAACGTGCCCGGGCTACAGGGCCGTTCTTTCGCTGGCAGGATTACGGACTGACCTGCACCGGCAATGCGGCTGCGGTGAACGCGATATTTCGCGACCGGAGGTTCGGCCGCGAGCCCGTCACGCCCTTACCCATTCCCGACCATGTCGCCCCCTTCTATGCCGTCGAGGCCCATTCCATGCTGGAGCTGGAGCCGCCGCGCCACACCCGTCTGCGCAGCCTGGTCCTGCGGGCCTTTACCTCGCGCCGGATCGCGGCATTGGCGCCCGAGATCGAGGCGCTTTGTCACGAGTTGATCGACGCCTTCCCGGTCGGGCCATTCGACCTGTTGCCGCTTTACGCGACGCGTCTGCCGGTCATCATCATCGCACGGCTTCTCGGCGTTCCCGAGGATCGGGCCGACGACCTGTTGCGCTGGTCCAACGCCATGGTCGGCATGTACATGGCGGGCCGCACGCGCACCGCCGAAGACAGGGCGGTCGCCGCGACCGAGGCCTTCGTGGCTT
>JANPIY010000587.1:0-1801 GCA_031425255.1 Planctomycetota bacterium | reverse complement strand
GCGCGGAGGTGGTGGTGGTCAGCGGTCCGGTGAAGGTGGCATTCGCCGCGTTGTGGGTTCCATCGATGAAGACCCGCAGGCTGTCGACGGAATCATAGGTGGCCGTGTAATGGTGCCAGGCGCCGTCGTTCCAGCTCCACGGGAAGACGAAGAGCCGCAGCACCCCTCCTTGCCAATATCCGACCTGGGCGTTGCCGGTGCCGGTCAGCTGCAGCGCGGTGAAATGCCCGTCATGGCGCAGAATCGACGCGAAATCGGTGGACGTACTGCGGAACCAGGCGCTGACCGTGATCGCAGTTGCAGGCCGCAGCACCGCGGCATTGCCGGCGTTGACCTCGGCGTTGCCCGCGAAGTCCAGACCGCCATTGAGGCGCCCATCGATCCAGGTGGTATTGAGAGCAGTACCCGTGTTGGTGCCGGCGGCGTCGCCGACCACCGTGCCACTGCCCTCGTCCATCCGCCAACGCGCTTGGAGGTTCGCGGCCAGACCGGTACCGGCGACGGTGATGGCCACGCTGGTCGCGCCGATGGTCGCGCCGTTCAAGCCGGCGATGGTGACCTGGAGCGTGTCGCTGAGGTCGCCGAGGTCGCCGTGTTCGTAGCTGACCAGATAATTGTTGATGTCGGCCTGGGTGAACGTGCCGCCGGCGCCGAGTTCTACGCGGTTCAGGCGCAGCAGGCCGTGGGTCGGGGCCACCGTCATGGTGTAGACCACCTGCGCGCTGGTGGCGCTGCCCTGGGTCGCCGAAAACGCCGTGCTCTCCACCGTCACCACGCGGGCGGAGGCCACCGTCACGCCGGTGTTGGCAGCGAGGATCAGGCGGCAGAAGGCGGTGGTGGTGGCGGTGGTGGTGCGCAGCCCGTCGCTCACCGTCACGCGCAGGGTGTGATCGACCGGCGCCGCGGCGGCGTCGGTGAAGCGCAGGGCGCGCACCAGCGCGGTGACCGCGGTCGCATCCGCCGCGCTGGTGGTCAACAATACTTTCAGCGAGGCGCCCGCCGCGCCCGTCAGCGTGGCGTCGATGGTGCCGATGGCATTGCCGTTGTAGCTGACGATCGCGCCTGCGGTGGTGATCAATCCGACGGTGTCGATGCTCAGCGTGCCGCTGGTGCCGCCGGTGGCGTCTTCCACCAGCAGGTAGCCACCGCTGAAGATCAGGTCATCGCTGTCACTGACGGTGGCGTTGGCGCCAGTGTCGATGGCGAAGGCCGTGCTTCCCGCGCTCACCAGCACGCTGTCGCCATTGAGATTGGTCAGCGCTGGCGCGGCGTCGCTCGTGACCTGATAGAGCGCGGTCAGTTCCTCAGCGGTGAGCACGCGATCGTAGAGGCGGACGTCGTCCAGGCTGCCGTCGAAATAGTTGATGCCGGTAGGCTGCCGGGCGAGGTTCATGTTCGTCTGCGCCGACAGCGCGGTGGTGGCGCCGGCCTTGGTCGCAGTGGCGCCGTTGTCGAGGCGGAGCGCCATGCTACCGCTGCTGCGCTGGCGGGTGAATGCAGCCTGGTGCCAGATGTTGTCGTTGGCGGTGCCACCGCGCACCACGGTGGTGTCAGGGTTGCCGGTTCCCGCGAGGACGTAGCCGGTACCGGCATAGGACATGCCGAAGTCGTTGAGCACTCCCGCGGCCTCGGCAGTGACCAGCCCCGAGCCGGCAGGCCAGCCGCTCCCCGAGTTGCCGTCGCCAGTGTCGCTGGACTTGAACCAGCTGACGATGGTGAAGTCGTCCTGCACCGGCCGGCTGAAGCTGCCGTACTGATTCGTGCCGTTGAAGGTCAGGAAACCACCGATGTGGCTGGCCGC
>JANPIY010000586.1:0-3062 GCA_031425255.1 Planctomycetota bacterium | reverse complement strand
ATGTCCGATGTCCGATGTCCCATGTCCGATGTCACTTGAGCACCACGGGGCATCGGACATCGGACGGTCCTGATTCATTTCCGCCCCACCATCCGGAAGACGCCGTATCCGAGCGCGCCGAACAGCAGCGCGATCACCGGCACCACGATCAGGCTGCCCAGCGCCCAGTCGCCCAGGAAGGTCAGCATGAGCTGGTTGATGCCGCTGACGCTGGTGCCCTTGGCCTGGAATTCGGCAAAGATGGCGTGGTAACTCTCCCACAGCGGTGCGCCGGTGCGCAGCCACACGCCGAGCGAAGAGGCGACGGCCCCCCAGACAAAAAGCAGCGGTCCGAAGCTGAGATTCGAACAGAGCATCACCAGCGGGATGTTGAGCCCCAGGCGCCAGGACAAGAACGCTGCCATGGCGAACTGCAGACCCGGGATCGGCGCCACGCCGATGGCGGCACCGAGCGCGCACGCCGCGGCGGCCGGCCATGGTTCCAGTCCACTGGTAAGGATCGCCCGCAGTCGTTCGCGCAGACGCGGTTTCGGTCGTGCCACCAGAATGCGATGCGGCCTGGGCCAGAGCCGTCTGGTGACCAGGCGGGTAAAGGTGCAGGCGGTGCGCCAGTTGTCCTTCACCTTGTGGAAATGGCTGATGCGGTCGGCGGGATACCTTACCGCCACGCTGATCGGCTGAACCAGCAGGCCGCTCCAGACGCCGCGTACCAGTACCTCGACCTCGTAGGAATACCGTCGTGCGTTACCCGCCAAGGCGCAGGTCGCCGGCAAGGGGTAGACCCGCAGGCCACTCTGGCTGTCCCCCATCCAGGTACCGCAGGCGATCCATGACCAGATGTTCGACCACCAGCGCCCGAAGCGGCTGCTGGCGGGCGCCGCGTCCATGCGCCGCTCGCCGATGTAGAGGGTGGTGAGGTCGCTGGCGGCTGTGGCCAGGCGCGCGGCTTCGGCGATGGGATGCTGGCCATCGGCGTCGCAGGTGAGCGCCTGGCGATAGCCGGCGGCGGCGGCATGCGCGAAGGCGGTGCGCAGCGCCACCCCTTTGCCCTGGTTGCGGGCATGCACCAGGACCTCTCCGCCGGCCTGACCGGCGGCTTCGCCGCTGCCGTCTTGGGAACCATCGTCCACGACCAGCACGTGCGCGCCGAGCTCACGCAGCCCGGATACCACGGCGGCGACGGTGGCAGCGTGATTGAATACCGGCACCACGGCGACCATGCCGGTCGGCCATGATCGGGAGTTCGACGATGCCAGCGATGGCTCGGTGGCCGCGCCGGCAGGACCTCCAGACCTCAGGGCCTCCGGACTTCCGGACTGATGAGAGGCGGTCGGCACGGCGGGACGCTAGCGGTGTCCGCAGGGGGGTCCAGGCGGCCGGCACCGCAAAGAGCCTCGGGTCTCTGCTTGTCGCATGCGGCGATGGGGGTACACCTCTGCGATAACCGCCTGCGGGTACCTGAAACATACCCCGCCAGCCGCCGAGGACGTACATGTCAGCCGAGCTCATCGCCAAGGTCAATGCCGCCATCGCCAAGGAGTTCGAGCTCGACCCCGAGCGCATGGTGCCGGAAGCGGATCTGATGAAGGACCTCGAACTCGACAGCCTGGACAGTGTCGACCTCATCGCCGCGATGGAGAAAACCTTCAAGGTCAAATGCCCCGAGGCCGAAGCGCGCAAGCTGCGCACCCTGGGCGAGATCCACGCCTTCGTCGAGCGCCTGGTGACCGCGCGGGCGGGGGTGACCGCGGCGCCGGTGGCCTGAGCGTCGTCAGCTAACGCCTGGCCGACGAAGCGGGCGGATCGAGGTGGAGAAAACCTCGGCGGAGGTCCTGTGGTGCGGTAGCTCACAACCACTGCGGTTGACTGACCACAGGCTCTGACCAGCGTCCCGCCATGGATGTACTCGATACCTTTCAGCGCCTCGGTATTTCAGCGGCGCTCGGGCTGCTGGTCGGGCTCCAGCGGCAATACGCCGGGACCAACCTGGCGGGCATCCGCACCTTTCCCCTGTTCACGGTTTTCGGCACCCTCTGCGCCCTGCTGGCCCCCGTCCTGGGCACCTGGCTGGTCGCCGCTGGTCTCCTGGCGGTCTGTGCCCTGCTGGTGACCGGTAATCTCAAGCAGCGGGCCAAGGCCGATGGCGAGCCCAGCGATGGTGCCGGCCTCACTACCGAGATCTCGGTCCTGGTGATGTTCACCCTCGGCGCGTATCTGGTTCAGGGCCACACCGTGGTGGCGGTGGTGGTGGCGGGAGCCTTGGCGGTCCTGCTGCATCTGAAACCGCAGATGCATGCGCTGGTCAAACGCATCGACGGCAATGATTTCAAGGCGGTCATGCAGTTCGTGCTGATCACGCTGGTGATCCTGCCGTTGCTGCCGGACCAGACCTACGGGCCTTATGGGGTGCTCAACCCCCGCAACATCTGGTGGATGGTGGTGCTGATCGTCGGGGTGCAGCTGGCGGGATACCTGCTGCTGCGCCTCGTCGGTCAGGGCACCGGAACCCTCCTCGGTGGCGTGCTGGGCGGATTGGTATCCTCCACCGCCACCACCGTGGCCTATGCCCGGCAGGCGCACGGATCGCCCGCATCGGCGCCGCTGGCCGCCGCCGTCATCATGATCGCCTCGACCGTGTCCCTGTTGCGCGTGATGGTGGTGGCCGCCCTGGTGGCGCCGATGGCGGTTGGCGCGCTCGGGCTGCCACTGGGTGCCATGTTGCTGGCGTTGGTGATTCTGGCGGTGGTGCAACTGCTGATGGTCGGGCGTGCGCCAGTGCAGCTGCCGACCACCGGAAACCCTGCCGAACTCAAGCCGGCGTTGTTCTTCGCCGGGCTGTACGCGCTGGTGACCCTGGGGATCGCCGCGGCGCAGGAATGGCTTGGCCATGGCGGCATGTACCTGGTGGCATTGATCTCAGGTCTCACCGACATGGATGCGGTGACCTTGTCGACCACCCGCCTGCTGTCGCAGGGCCGCCTGGATGCGGACATCGCCTGGCGGGTGATCCTGGTCGCGGCCCTGGCCAACCTGGTGTTCAAGGGCGGTGCCGCCTATGCGCT
>JANPIY010000585.1:0-6866 GCA_031425255.1 Planctomycetota bacterium | reverse complement strand
CCATAGGCGTAATCCTTGCGGGAACGGTTCCAGTCTGCCAATTCGATGGTCATGAATTGCGCGAGCGTCCGTCGAACGCCCTGCTTGTCGGCGCGCAGCACGCCCAGATAGTCGTCGCGTGGCGCCTTGGGTGGGATGATGCGATTGCCGGCGAACGCCGCGGTCTCGAAGTAAGCCGCCAGGCCTTCATTGAACCACTGCGGCCACTCATGGATCTCGCCGAAGGCGCGGTGGGCGAATTGGTGGAAGCCCTCATGAAAGAAGATGCCGGTGTAGGTGCCATCGTAATAGACCACCAGCTCCTTGCTGTCGTACTGGTAGAAGCCGAACCAGGTCTCACTGAAATTCGCGCAATGTGCTTTGCCATAGGCGTCGAATTCCTGGCGCGCGCCGAAGATCCGTAACGACAGCTTCTCCTCGTCCTTGACCGTGGCGAAGAGCTTGCCGAGGTAGTCGTGATAGGTGTCCATCATCAGCGCCAGACGTTTGCCCGTCGGTCCGACCACCGTTGATTCGATGACGTAATGGGCCGAGGGCAGCTGCTCGCCCCACGCCGGGGATATCATGACCAGGATCAGGAGGATGCGGCAACGATGGACCATGGCGTTTTCCCCACCAGGACTCTGCCGCTGCGGATCGCCGTGCCAGAGCGGATGCATGGTTGAAGTATAGGCCATTACCAAGCGCCCTTCATTTTCCGGACCAAGCGGAGCGCCCGACACCGGGTGCTTTCACGTGCGGCGTATCGCCATAGCCTCTCCCTCCATGACTTCAGGCCACCGCACTGCACAGCGCTTGATCGGTCGCGCCGCCACGCTGGCCCTGGTCTCGCTCGTCCTGTTGCATCAGGTCTTTGCCGGTGTGTTTGCGGGCGGGACCGTCCTGTGCGTGGGTGGCGCAGGTGGTTTTGCGGTGCAACCGGTGGGTATGACCTGCTGCACGTCCCACGCGGTTGGCAGAGCCGCTGCGGCGGATGCGTGTTGTCCTGACGACGCCGCGGCTGCATGCCAGAGCCTCGCCGCTCCCGCATGTGATGGCTGCACCGATTACCTGCTGACGGTGCAGATCGCCTTGCCCGCGTCCGATGTCCCAGTGGCGCTGCCACCGTCACCGTTGGTGGTGATCGGTCTGTTGGATTGGCCAGGGCTTTCAGCGTCACGTGCGCTCCACAACCGCTGGGTCGATGAGCGAACGCCGCCACCACTCGCATTTCTGCGAACCGTCATCCTGCGCTGTTGAGATGTGGATCCCTGGTGCCTGACGGCACCGGATCGTCCACCCGTGATCTGCTCCTGTCCGGGAGAGGATCCGCTCGCGTATGGGATCGTGCATGCCTAGGTCGAACCACCGTCTCCCTGGCTTCCTCGCCGCTTCGCTGCTGGCGTGCGCCGGCTGCACCAGCTACCGCGCCGACCCACTGGATCCGGCCGCGGAATTGGCCGCGTTCACCCGCCGTGACCTGACCACCGCGGTGCAGGGAACCGGGTCGGCGTCGTCTGCTGCGCAAGGATTCGCCGAGCCGGACCTGGTCGCCATCGCCCTGCGGCTCAACCCCGACCTGGTGGTCAGCCGGACCCGTCGCGGCGTGGCCGAAGCGGCGCTCATCACCGCCGGCACCTGGCCGAATCCGGAATTCGGGCTCGCCATCCGCGGCGGATCGCCGGGCGTCACCGCGGACCTGGACCTGCTCGCCGTGTTGTTGCGACCGGGAGAACGGGGCGCGCGCAAAGCATCTGCGGAGGCGACGCAGCGTGAGACCCTCGCTCAGATAGCCGCTGAGGAATGGCAGGTGGTCGGACAGGTCCGCTCGGCGCGGCTTGATCTGCTCAGCGCCATCGCTCTGCGTCAGGCGGCGCAGGATACCGCCGACCTCAGCCGACGTGGTGCGAACGCACTCGAGAAACGTCGAGCGCTGGGCGATGTCAGCGACCTGGAGGTCGCCACCATCGGTACGGAAGCCGCCTCCGCTGAGCGCAGCCTGCGCGAGGCCATCGCAGCGGTGGCAAGCCGCGCACGCGCGCTCAACCGTCTGCTCGGTCTGCCCGTCGATCTCCGCCTGCCGGTAGCCGGTAGCGGTGAACCGCTGGCGATGATCGATGTCGCCACCGTGGTGCCGGCCGATCTCGGGATGGCGGTGCTCCATGGACGCTTGGATCTGGTCGCGGCGCAGGCCGCATACGATCGCACTGAACACGAGTTGCGCTTGGCGATCAGCAAACAATACCCGGCACTCCGCATCGGCCCGAGCGCGTCACGGGATGGCGACGGGACCACCATCGGCGGTGCGGTCTCGCTGGAGGTGCCGATCTTCGACCGCAACCAGGGCGGTATACGCGCGGCCGAAACGGCGCGCGACGAAGCCCGCGCACGTTTCCAGGCGGCGTTGCAACATGCGCTCGCCGATGCGGGCGAGGCCGCTGCGGCGGTGCGCACCGCCAGTGCTGAAGTGACCGCGCTGGACACCGACCTCATGCCAGTGGCCCGCCGTGCCCTCGATCTCGCAGATCGCGCGGTGCAGGCGCGCGACATGGGGGTGATCGACTACCTCGCCGTGCGTCGCCTGTGGCTCGATGCCCAACGCGCCCGTCTGGAGGCGGTCACCGCGGCCCATCGTGCGCAGATCGCACTCGACGCCGCGCTCGGACGCGGCAGCGCCGCGTTGGCGCGACCCATCACCATTCCTCTGCCTGCCGAAACGCCTCCCGTGAAAGGCACCCCATGATCACCCGCGCCTCTGTGATCCAGGCTATTCCCACCGTCATCACCTTGGCCGCGCTCCTCGCGGTCGGCTGGTGGGGACATCGCACCGGCTGGAGTCTCTCTCACGGGAAGGAGCCGGTCGGTGAACATGCCGGATATTGGTGCGGCGAGCATGGGGTTCCCGAAGCGGAGTGCCTGCTCTGCCGCAAGTCGTTCGCCAAGGAGATGAAGGCCAAGGAACCCAGGTCGCAGGTGGAGAAGGCCGAGGAGATCCGTTTCTCGCAGCTCTCATCACCAGAGATCGTGAAGCAGTCGAACATCGCCACCGCCCCGGCCGTCGAATCGACCCTGGAGCCCATGCTCATAGTACCCGCAGAGACCATCTTCGACGCCACCCGCGTCACGCGGGTGATGACCCGCATGCCTGGCATCGTGCGGCAGGTCGGCAAACGCCTCGGTGATGCGGTCGCGGTGGGAGATCTGCTGGCGGTCGTCGAGAGCGAGGAGGTCGGTCGGGTGAAGTCCGAGCTGATGCGCGCCTTGGCCGAACAGGCGGGGGCGCGCGCCACGGCCGAGCGCATCCGGGTGTCGGCGGAGGGCGGGTTCCGCACGGCCGGCGAGGCGCGCGAGGCGCAGGCCCGTTTCCAGGTTGCGCAAGTCGCGGTGTTCGCGGCCGAGCACGGGTTGCTCAATATGGGCTTCACGATCTCCGCCGCCGACCTCGCCGATCTCGCCGCCCCGGCCTTGGCGGCACGTCTGCGCTCGCTGGGCCTGCCGGCGGAGGTGACGGGCACCTCGGCGAATCTGCTGCCCATCGCGGCCACTCAGGCCGGTACGGTCACCGACCTGAGCGTGGTGGCCGGCGAAGCGGTCGAGTCCGGCAGGCTGCTTGCGGTGGTCGCGGATACCTCACGCCTGTGGTTGTCGCTCGCGGTCAGCCCCATGCAGGCGGCGCAGGTGGAGCCAGGGCAAGCCGTACGCTTCACGGCCGGGAACATCGCGGCCACCGGCACGGTGACCGTGGTGGCACCAGCGGCCGATGATGCGACGCGTCTGGTGCCGGTGCAGGCGGTGATCGACAACCGCGACGGTCGGCTGCGGGCCCATCAGGTGGGCGATGCCACCGTGGTGCTGGGCCAGGCGAAATCCGCCGTCATCGTCCCACGCTCAGCGGTGCAGTACGATGGTCCGACCGCCTACGTCTTCATCCAGCGGACACCCACCATCTTCCGTGGTCTGCCGGTGCAGGTGTGGGGGACGACGCCGGACGGTCTGGCCGTGAGCCGGGTGCTTCCAGGCGACGTCATCGCCGTCAGTGGCACCGACGTGCTCAAAGGCAATCTGTTCCAGGAGAAGTTCGGTCCTGGCTGCTGCGTAGCGGAGTGATCGACGATGCTCAATGCGCTCATCTCCTGGTCGCTGAATCATCGCATCACGGTGCTGGCCCTGACGGCAGTCGCCGTGGTCGCCGGCTTGTTCGCGCTGCGTCACCTCGACATCGATGCCTTTCCCGACACCACGCCGGTGCAGGTGCAGGTCAACACCATCGCGCCCGCGCTCTCCTCCGAAGAGGTCGAGCGGCAGATCACCATGGCGGTCGAGCAGGCCATCGGCGGTCTGCCGAAGATCGAGCTGGTGCGCTCCATCAGCAAGTTCGGCCTGTCGCAGGTCACGGTGGTATTCGCCGACGGGACCGACATCTACTTCGCGCGCCAGCTCATCAGCGAGCGCCTCGGCGCGGTCGATCTGCCTGATGGCATCGAGCGCCCACAACTTGGACCGGTGGCCACCGGCCTTGGCGAAGTCTTCCACTACATCGTGCGTTCACGCTCTGGTGACCTCACCAGCGCACGCACCGCTCAGGATTGGGTGATCAAACCGGCGCTGCGTGCCGTGGCGGGGGTCGCGGAGGTCAACTCCTGGGGCGGCTATGAGAAGCAGTTCGAGATCCAACTCGACTTCCAACGCATTGTGGCGCGTGGATTGACGCTCCCTGACGTGCTTGAACGGGTGCGGACGAGCAACCTCAACGTCGGGGGCGGCGTGGTGCCACGCGGTGCCGAATCCCTGGTGGTGCAGGGTATCGGGCGGGTGGCGAGCGTGCAGGAGATCGGCGCGATCGTCATCGCGGCCAAGGATGGGGTGCCGGTACGCCTCGAGGATGTCGCCGAGGTCGGCATCGGCCACGAGATCCGTCGTGGTGCGGTTACCGCCGGAGGCCGGGGCGAGGCGGTGCTCGGCCTCGGCTTCATGCTCATGGGCGAGAACTCCCACGACGTCACCAGCCGGCTCAAGGCCAAGCTGGAGGAGATCCGCCCGTTCCTTCCGGGCGACATCACGGTGGAGACGGTCTACGACCGGACCGAGCTGGTCGACCACGTCATCGATACCGTACGCGCCAACCTCTTCGAGGGCGGTCTGCTGGTGGTCGCGGTGCTGTTCATCTTTCTCGGCAACCTGCGCGCCGGTCTGATCGTCGCCCTGGCCATCCCGCTCTCGATGATGTTCGCCTTCGACGGCATGCTGCGCTTCGGCGTCTCTGCCAGCCTGTTGTCGCTCGGCGCTCTCGATTTCGGTCTCGTGGTCGATTCGTCGGTGATCATGATCGAGAACGCCGTCCGGCGGATGAATGATCCGCGGGAGGCCGGTCGCACCCGCCTCGACATCATCCGTGACGCCGCGCTCGAGGTGCGCAAGCCCACCATGTTCGGCGAACTGATCATCATCATCGTCTACATGCCGATCCTCACCCTCGAAGGCGTCGAAGGAAAGTTATTCCAGCCGATGGCGCTGACCGTGGTCTTCGCCCTGCTGGGATCGATGTTGCTGTCGTTGACGCTGATGCCGGTGCTGGCGAGCTACGTCTTGAAGCCCCAGCAGGGCGCCAAAGAGCCCATGGTGGTCCGCGCCGTGGCGTGGGCCTACGCCCCATTGCTGCGGGTCGCGCTGCGCCACCGCCTGGCGGTGGTGTTCCTGTCTCTCAGCACCGTGCTCGTGGCGCTGATCGTCTTCCGGGGGTTGGGCGCTGAATTCGTGCCGCGGCTGTCGGAGGGCGCTTTGGCGATCAACGTGATCCGTCTCCCCGGCACCAATCTTGAGACCTCGATCGCACTCAACACCCGTCTGGAGCGCCTGCTGCTCAGCGAGTTCCCCGACGAGATCGCCCAGGTGTGGTCGCGCGTCGGCACGGCGGAGGTCGCCACCGACCCCATGGGCATCGAACTCACCGATGTCTTCATCGCGCTCACACCGCGGGCGGGCTGGACCAAGGCCACGACCCAGGGGGGATTGACCGAAAAGCTGCAGGAGATGCTCCGCCACCTGCCGGGTCAGCGGCTCTCGATGAGCCAGCCGATCGAGATGCGCATCAACGAGATGGTCAGCGGCGTGCGCGGTGACCTGGCGGTCAAGATCTTCGGCGACGATCTCGACGTGCTGCGCGAGAAGGCCGCCGAGGTGGAAGTCGCCCTGTACGGGGTTCGTGGCGCAGAGGACATCGCCGTGGAGCAGACCGCCGGACAACCGGCGCTCCGGGTGACCGCGGATGCAGCCGCCTTGTCGCGACTGGGCATACCCACCGGAGACGTCATGCAGGTGGTCCAGGCCATCGGCGGCATCCACCTGGGAGAGATCATCGAGGGGCAGTTGCGTTTTCCCCTGGTCGCTCGTCTGCCGCTGGCCGTGCGCAATGACGTCGCCCGGCTCGGCGATGTCCCCCTGGCGACGGCAGCCGGTGGCAAAGTGCGCCTCGCGAGCGTCAGCCGCATCGAGGCCGGCGACATCCCGCTGACCATCACCCGTGAGTGGGGTCAGCGGCGCATCGTGGTGCAGGCCAACATCCGCGATCGCGACATCGCCGGTTTCGTCGCTGACGCCAAAGCCGCCGTCGCCGCCGAGGTGCCCATGCCGCCAGGACGCTACCGGGTCGAATGGGGTGGTCAGTTCGAGAATCTCGAACGTGCGCGGCTCCGCCTGGCGATCATCGTGCCGGTGGCTTTGCTGTCGATCTTCCTGCTGCTGCGCATGTCGCTCGGTTCGGCCTGGCTTGCGGCGCTGGTGTTCACGGCGGTGCCGGTCGCCGCGGTGGGAGGTGTCGCTGCGCTGTGGCTGCGCGAGCTGCCGTTCTCGATCTCCGCGGCGGTCGGCTTCATCGCCCTCGCTGGCGT
>JANPIY010000584.1:0-5129 GCA_031425255.1 Planctomycetota bacterium | reverse complement strand
GGCGCGCGGTCACCGTATAAAAGGGCGACCGCCGACCGCCGACCGCCGACCGCCGACCGCCGACCGCCGACCGCCGACCGCCGAATGGCGAATGGCCTGCGGCTATTACCGACCGCCAGCCCCGGAGACACATGCCCATCGGTCACATACACACGAGCTTCATAAGCGCCTAGCTCCCGTCGCCGGTCGCCTCAGCAGGGCAGCGCCCCGGCCCATCAGCCGGCGAGCACTTCATTGCTCCCTGACCCATTGCGGCAGGTTTCGCCTCCGCATGCTCTTACGTCTCAACACCGAGGGCCTGCAAAAGTAGGAGCTTGGTGCATCACAGCCCCTCGATGAGGGCGGAGAAAGCCCATGCGTCGTGCCGGATTCACGCTGATCGAACTGCTGATGGTGATCTCCATCATCGCCGTCCTCGCCGCCCTGCTGGTCCCGCTCATCGGGTATGCCAAGACCATGGCGCGCAACGCCAAGTGCGAGGCGCAGCTCGGCACCATCAAGTCGTCGTTGGAAATCTACAAAAGCACCAACGGCTACTACCCCGAGCGATACCTGGCCGCCAGCACGGACACCTTCACCACGCCCGTCGGGGTCGGCAGGGATGTCTTCAACGAGATGTTCACCGTCGGCAGCACCACCCCCGTCACCTACCGGACCGCCGACGCCTTGAGCAACGACCAGTGGACTACGGTCGCCGAGGCGCTGTTACGCGTGCTGCAGACCGTCGACCGCGAGAACTACCGCGACCTGTCCGGCCTGCGCGATCCGTTCACCGGTGGCGGGGCTGGCAGCAAGGTCTTCCGCTTCCGCCCGGCGAAGTTCTACCCGCTCGCCGGCAGCCGCCTGATCGACAGCGAGAATCCGCCGAATCCCGATACCTACCAGCTGTGGTCGGCGGGTGCCGACGGCAAAGACCAGTTCGGGGAACGCTCGAATGGCCGCAAGAGCGACGACGTCACCAATTGGAAGACCCCCTGACCATGCTCGACATGGGCTCCATCCGGACGCCCAGGGCGGGATTCACGCTGGTCGAAATGCTGGCGGTGATCCTGATCATCGGCCTGTTGGCATCGCTGGTGGTCGGCGCGTTCTTCCGCACCCGCACGGTCAACAAACTGCTCGCTGCCGAGCAGGTGGTCGGCGATGCCATCCGCCAGGCGCGCCACACCGCGCGTTCCTCCGGTGCCCCGGCGATGCTCACCATCTCGCCGACCTTGCGCCCCGATGGCAGCGTGGCCGGTGGGATGATCACCGGGGTTTCACGGGTGTGGGTGTGGAGCGAATTCTTCGATCATGGCCAGCCTCCCGACAGCGATGGATTCACCAGCGGCATGAGCGGGGTCGGGCGGAAGGTCGATCTCGGTGCGCCCTGGCTGCCGCCGCAGCTCGACCGTCCGCTGCGTTTCCGGCCGGGAGACGGCGCCTACCTCGCGGTAGCGGTGCGACCGCCCCTGGCCGGTCAGAATGCCCGCGGGAATCCCAAACAGATCCCGCTCATCCTCGTCGGCGCCGACAACAATGCGGCGACCAGCAGCTTCGGTTTGATGCTGGTGCGTTCCGACGCCGTCGATCCGCGAAAAGCCGCCATCCAGAGCGCCGGCGCACACAGCGCCAAGATGCTCTGCTGGGAGGTGCTCGGATGGGTCAACGTGCCGAAGGCGCCAGAGCCGATCTACATCTCCTCGTTCGAGAACCTGCCGACCGACCTGATCCGCGATCGCGGCAAGCTGCCCTCGGGCAATTTCGACATCCCCGATCCCATCGGCGGTGATCGTTGGGAAGAGCTCGGTCTGCTGGTGACCGGCGATCAATTGGTGATCTACCGCAACGGCCGCCGCATTGCCGAACTGCGTTCCGGTCAGGTGGTGGAAGGTCGTACCATCGAGTTGCCACGCACCCTGATGGCGGGGGAGGAGATCTGGGTCGGGCAGGCCAATCTCGGCAATGGCATGGCCTATGCCAAATGCGCGCTCGACGATGCCCGGGTGTTCAAGCTCGGCACTTCGGAATTCGGTCCGCTGCCGCCGGGGGTCTATCCCATGCCCGATCCGGGTCAGCCGGCCACCACCGCGGTGGAATATCGTGTCATGGCCCACCCCGAAGGACGCGTCGAGCTCTCCAGCGCGATCGGCGCCGATACCCGCACGGCACAGGGCGCGGCGCTCAACACCAGCTCGGCGCTGAGCACCGGTACGATGTTCCTCGGCGGGGATTTCACCCGCGCCGCCGTCGTCGGTGGGACCAGCCGGGGCGCGACCTCCGCGCAGGTGACCGTCGCCATCGATGGGCGGGTGCACGGCTCGCTCATCCTGGTGCCGGAAAAAGGGCCGGAAAAAGGGCTGGAGAAATCCTCCGCGCCGGCCGAGAAGTGAACCGATGCCGAACCCTCATCGAGAACTTCCCGTGACGAGAAAGGACCTCATGCCGCACCACCGCACCGGCGCCGCCCTGATCATGGCCATCGTGATCCTCGCCGCGCTGCTGATGCTCGGCCTGCCGTTCCTGTTCTCACAATCCGCCAGCCTGTCGGGAACGCGCTCGTTCGCGCACGGCCAGATGGCGCAGACCGGACGCGCGTCAGCGGAGGACGTGGGTCTGGGCGAGGCCACCTACCTGACCCGCCGGGTCTATCAGCAAGGGCGCCAGGACGAGTCGACCAATCTCGATAATTTCAGCGTCGGCCTGACCTCGATCAGCGATCCCCGCCGCCGCACCCTCGACCTCTCCCCGGGGGGCCTCGCCTACAATCAGGCCGAACCGCGCAACGCCGCGCTCATGGGTGTGAGCTTGGAAGACGAATCCGGCAAGCTCGATCCCAACCACCTCGATGTCGAGGCCTGGGATCGTCTGCTGATCCGCGCCGGCGTCGGCGACTGGGACGACGGTACCGGCAATGCCAAGGATACCGATGGGTATGGTCAGCTCGCCTACGCGCTCGCCAGCGTGCGCTTCGATGAGAACATCTGTCCGACCGGCCGCATCACCCGCCTCGAACAGTTGCTCGAAGCCAAACCGTTGCCGGATGGGGTGCGCCATCCGTTGACGCGTGCCGAGCTGGCCCAGATCAAACCCTTCCTCACCCTGGCGTCGCTCGGACAGGGACGCGAAGGATTGGTCGACCTCGGCACCATGATCCGGTTGCCCGCGCGACCGGGCCGTGGGGGCAATGACGACGTCCTCGACAGCCTGCCACCCGCAGAACTGCTGGCCTATCCCACCACGCCCGGCCTGGTCGCGGCCGGCTCGGTGGTGGTCAGCAAACACCCGACCAAACCGCTGGCCTCGCATCAGGTCCAGCGCGGCCGCAAGTACCACTACGGGATGTCGACCAGCACCGATTTCGAAACCATTCCCAATGGCAACCGGCCGACCAACGCCGCCAACGTCCCGCAACCATCCGGACTCTATCCGGCCAGCCATCAGCCAGACTGGGAGGAGGCCGTCGGCCTGGAGATTCCCGCTCCGATCAATCTGGCGGAAACCTCCGAAGCGGTGCGTCAGGTATTGTGGAGCGTCGGGCGCGGCGCGCCCATGGACCTGCATGCGCTCATGACGATCCCGGCGGCGCTGCCCGACGTCTTCGGCCGGCCGATCACCGGCCTGCATCTGATCAATCCGCTCGGCGTCTTCGACGACATGGACACCAACAGCGTCACCACCGTCCAACAGTCGCAGCTCCACGACGCCAACAGCGGCATCAACAACAACAATCCACCCAACGGCACGCTCACCGCCTCTGCCACCGTCATCCATGTCAGTGGCGGTGCGCTCGACCGCATGCCCGGCAGCGGTTTCGCGCGCATCGAGAGCGTCGACGCCACCAGCGGCAATGCCGCACAGGTGGAGTTCATCTATTATCGTGGCGGTCCGCCCGCCCACGGTGGACGCACCACCCTGGGCAACGTCAGCCGTGGACTGGCCTTTCCTGGCAGCACCGGCACAGCCCTCACGCACCCGGCGGGCAGCCGGCTGACCTTCATCGCCCCGCGCGAACTGCCGCCCTTGGCGGTCGGCTCGCAAGGCATGGTGACCATCGAGAGCGGTTCGTCGGTGGCCGATGGCGCCGGACGCCAAGGCGCACAGCAGTTCCGCCGGGTGGTCGCGCAGGCCGTGGCGCAGGAACAATTGCTGGAGAAACGCTGGGAACGACAGACCCACTTCCATGCCTCCCTGGTCCAGCGGCAGGGCAGCCTGATGAACTCCTTCCCGGTGGGACATCAGCGCCTGACGCAGGAGCTGCCGAGCAACAACCCCTCTCCCTCGGTCATGTTCAAGGACGACAACGTCGGCGTACGGCCGGCGACACTACGCACCCACCTCACCTCCAACCACCTGGGCAACGGCCGCAACGGCCACGATTGGCTGGTGCGCTTCGGCGTCGCCGGCACCAATCCGGTAGACGCCGACTTCCTCGACTACCACCTGCCCGGGAATGTGCACCGCCGGCCGGCGGTCGGCGGCAACGCTGCCCCCGCCAGCCTCTCGCCCGAGGGTTTCCCACTCACCGCGCCGCTGGCCTATCAGGTGTTTACCGGCCCGCTGGCCAATGACCTGACGACCAACGGCGGTTTCTTCACCCACCCGGTCACCATCCAGGTCCCGCCGCCGCTGAATGGCCGGCAGCTCGGCATGTGGATCAAGCCCCTGCAGACCTTCAGCGGCGTGGTGACCCTGCTCGACCTGCGCTCGTCGGCGGCCAACGCGGGCAAACGCTGGGCAAACGGGCTCGATGGTGACGGCCGCCAGATGACCGAGCCTGGCGACAACCTCTACCAGAACCGCGTGACCCTGGCCTTCGAGGACGTCACCAAACAACTGGTCCTGACCATCGCCAACAATGCGACCGAACACCTGGTCGACCACGGCATGATCACCCAGAGCGAGCAGTTCACCTCACCGGGAGCCACCGCCCTGGTGCCGCCAATGGTGGACCCCGACGCGCCCTACGTCGACCCCCGCTGCCTCGGCAGTGAGCAGGCCGGGCTGACTCCGCCCACTGGCGTGACGCCCCGGCCACTCGCTCCCAAACGTCCCTTCAACCTGGTGCAGCACCGCTATCAGCTCGACAAGACTGATGGGCTGAAGGTCGACCAGTGGTACTTCGTCCAGTTGTCCTTCGTCGGCAACGA
>JANPIY010000583.1:0-1550 GCA_031425255.1 Planctomycetota bacterium | reverse complement strand
GAGGCCAACGAGACGCTCGGAAAAATCCTCGGCACCATCCACACCATCGGCGGCTACTTCACGGCCTTCCTGCTCGCCGCCCATATCGGCGGGGCGATCTTCCACCACGCCATCCGCCGCGACGGCACCCTGCTGCGGATGCTGTGACGGAGAGGGATGCAAAGGGCCGAACGTCGGGACGCCCGATCGATTCTGCCCTCACGCATTCCGCTTTTAGATGCTGATGCGCAGCGCCGCGTTGCGCCCCGGCACCGCAAGCGCTGCTGCAACGCCCGCCGCGGTCGCGCGGCTGCGGGCGGCGATGATGAAGGTCATCGTGGTGATCTGCGCCAGCGTCAGCAGCCCCGGGTCGCCCACCCCCGTGTCGGACACGGTGACCCTTTGCAGCGGCGGTCCCACCAGCGCCGCCATTCCGGCATCGGTGACGCCGGTCCGGTTCATGTAGAGCGTCTCCAGCTTGGCCATCCGGGGCACCCCGGCCATGCCGGCATCGCTCACCGGCGTGTTGTTCAGTTCCAGCTGCCTCAGCTCAACCAGCGGGGCCAGCGCGGCGACGCCGGCATCACCAAGCTTTGCCCCGGCCAGATTGAGTGTGTGAAGACCGGTCAGCCGCGCCACCTGCGGCATGGCCGCATCATCGACCGTGGTCTGGCTGAGGGTGAGCGACCGCAGGCCGGACAGCGACGCAAGCGCGCCGATCCCCGGACCGACGATCCCGGTGCCTGCGAGATTGATCTCGTTCAGCCGTGGTATCCTGGCGAGGTGCGGCAATCCGGCATCGGTCACGCCCCGCAACTGGCTGAGGGACAGCCCGGTCATCGCGGGGTGATCGGCCAAGGCGGCAAGACCGGCATCCGTCACGGCGGTGCTCGAAATCGCCAGGGATTGCAGCAGCCGCATGGCGCCGAACCCGGGCATGGCGTCATTCGTCAGGGCGGAGTTGGCGTGCAGGTTCAGGCTGACCAGTGCCGGCATGCCCACCAGCGCGTTGACACGCGCGGCGTCCATGGGGGAGCTCGAAATTGCGAGTGAGCGCAGTGCCGGCAGCCGCACCAGATGCGCAAAGCCGGCCGGCGTCACCAAGGCCAGCCTCGACATGCTGAGGCTGCTCAGCTGCGGGATCTCGGCCATCATCGCCAGGTCTGCGTCCGTCACCTGGGCGCCCTGCGCGGCCGCAATGACGATGCTGTTAAGACGGGGCAGCGTCTCGGCCGTCACCGGCTGGCCGAAGACCCGCACGCCGAGCGCATTCAGCCGCTCGATCATCGCGTCGCGATGAGGGGTCTGACTCAGCGCCGGCGCGGCGAGCAGCGTGGCCGCCGCCACCAGAGCATGTCGCCGACCGAGTAAGCTGATGGTCATTGCCGCCCCCGTTTTGAAAGGGGAACAATGTCAGAGGGTCGGCGGCGCTACAATGGCTTGTTGGCGCGCTCCATCAGCCGCGCGAACAAGCCCGTCTTTTTGGGCTTTGCCTCCTCGGTGGATTCGCGCGCCAGCCTGGCCGCGGCCTCGGCCTCCACGCGCTCGCGCTTCTCCTTGCCGGCCAGCCA
>JANPIY010000582.1:0-2046 GCA_031425255.1 Planctomycetota bacterium | reverse complement strand
GAAAGGGAACGAGAGCCGCAGGTCGAGCACCACCACCGTGCTATCGATGGTCTGCGCCTGCATGCCGATGGACAACTTGAGGCGGATCTCGTTGTCGCTGGGCGTCTCGGTGGTGGTGCGCGTGGTCACGCCATCGTAGGCCGAGGAGAAGATGAAGCTGGGCAGGGTGGTGCTGAGGTCGCTGTTGTTGAGGTCGAACACCACCGCGTCCGACAACGCCAGACCGAGGGTCAGCCAAGTCGTGGTATTGGCGTTGCGGTATTGCCGCAGCAGCGTTCCGCGCCGCAGCGTGGGACCGGCCTCCGGGTACGCCGGGTAGCTCGAAAGGCTGTAGGTCACGCTCTCCGCGAGGGAGGCCGCCACGACCGTGGCATACGGCACTAGGATGTAGCGATAGATCCGCAGATTAACCGGATCGGCGTTCTGGGCGAAGGTCAGGCCGCTGCGATTGCTCTCCCAGACCGGGGCCAGGTTCCAGACGCCTGGTTGTCCCCCGCTCGGATTGATGATGAAACAGGGAGATACCGGCGCGAGGGCGTACTGGCTGAGCGCCTGCGCATTGCTGCCGTAGAAGTTCTCCTGATAGAGACTCTCGCCGCTCGGTGCCACCGCCGCGGTCACGGTGGTGCGCAGACGCGCGAAGCGGACCTCGCGTCCGCCCTGGAGGATGGCGGGATAGAGCGTCACATTGGCGGAGGTGCTGGGATTGACCGTCGCCACCATCGCCGTGCTGTCGTATTGGACGAACTCCGCGCTCTGGTTGAAGTCGCTGCTGATGGTCGAACGGATGCGATCCACCGCCTCCATGCGTTTGAGGCTCTCATTGATCATGAAGGTGAAATTGGTGCTGGCCGCCCAGGCCGAGAGCAATGAGGTCACCAGGGTGAACATGATCGCGGCCGCGATGAGCAGTTCGAGGATGGTGTAACCGCGCCGGAACGCGCGCGTGCGGACGGACGGTGAGCGCGTGGAGTCCATGCTCAGTCCCTCTTCACGATGACGGTTTCGCGCCAAGTGCGGATGGTGGAGGCCGGATTGGTGATCTCACCGGGACGCCAGGACACCAGGATGCGGATCACCAGCCCATGGTTGAAGGCTCCGCGTACCTGTTCCGGGGTGCCGGAGAGGTCGACGTTCGCCAGCGAGAAGGTCGCCGGCATGATGAGGTTGTTGGCTTCGCTATCGCTGGGCGACAGCGTCGCAGCCGGCGTGCGGTGGCTGGGATCCGGATCGCCGACCAGGGTGTACCACAACTGACGCGGAATGCCGTTCGGCGTGGCCTCCTGCAGATCGTTGAAGCGCTTGATCAGGCCGTTCTCGACCGGCACCAGTGCTCCGGCGACGTTCTGCAGGCCGGTGATGGTGCTGAGATTGTAATACTCGACGTAGAGCGCCAGGCTGTCGACCGGCACCGGTTCGCGCACGATGCCGGCGGCGATCAGATCCTGTTGCGTCAATGGTCGGAAAGGACCGTTGTAGGTGGTGCTCGACAGGAAGGGCTGGCTCAGTGCAGCGGCACTGGCGACGGCGACCGGAACGCTGCCCGAGGCCGTCGCGCGCAGGTGCAGCGTCCACGCCTGGGCGACGTGCGGAGTGCTGCTATTGGGCGCCGGATCCGGATCGTAGTCGTAGACGTGGCCGAGCAGGCTGATGTTGGTGGTCTTCAGCCGTGCCGCCATCTGGCGCAGCACCAGGTCCGCCATCGCGTTCTCATCCAGATTGCGGCGGAAATTGTTGTTGTTGTGGATGGCGTTCACCGCCGCCGTCATGCCGATCGCCAGGATCAGGGTGGCGATCATCACTTCCAGGAGGGTGAAGGCCTGGCGACCGGGAAGCGGTCGTGCGGAGTGAAGGGGCAGGTCTGGCATGGGCGAAGGTCCGGGAGGAGAGACCGTCGAGGGTACCTCATGAAACGGTCACGCGGCAATACCTGAATGAGGGTGTCGGGTCCTGGCGCGTCGCGGGCGGCTGGGCCCGGTACACCAAGGGTTGCAACGCCTGCTACGTCGCGGGGCCGAGGAAGCGCCGCCGAATGCGATCCGACGC
>JANPIY010000581.1:0-2047 GCA_031425255.1 Planctomycetota bacterium | reverse complement strand
CTGTCGCTATCAGTCGGGGCTTAATCGGTGTTCAACCGGTGGCCGTCAGGCCGCCAGCAACTGCCGGGCGATCACCAGCCGCTGCACTTCGCTGGTGCCCTCGCCGATCGTCAGCAGCTTCACGTCGCGGAAATATTTTTCGGCCGGATAATCCTTCACGAACCCGTAGCCGCCATGCATCTGCACGCAGTCTTCCGCCGCGCGGACGGCAATCTCGCTCGAGTAGAGCTTCGCCATCGACGACTCGAGCGTCATGCGGCGGCCCTGGTCCTTCAACCACGCCGACCTATAGGTCAGCAGCCGCGCGGCCTCGACTTGCGATGCATGCTGGGCGAGCCGCTCCTGAATGGACGGGAACGATGCGATGGCGCGGCCGAACTGCTTGCGCTCGGCGGTGTAGCGGCTTGCCGCCTCGAAGGCGCCCTGGGCCAGGCCGACCGACAAGGCCGCGATGCCGATGCGCCCGGCGTCGAGCACTTGCAGCGTCTGGATGAAGCCCTGCCCCGCTTCGCCAAGCAACTGCGCGGGCGACACGCGGCAGTTCTGCAGGATGACTTCGGTGGTCTCGCTGGCGCGCATACCGAGCTTGTCTTCCTTTTTGCCGGCCAGCAAACCGGTCATGCCGCGCTCGACGATGAACGCGGAAATGCCTTTCGGGCCCTTCGCTTTGTCCGTCACCGCCATGATGACGAGCGTGTCGCCGGAGGTGCCATGCGTGATGAACACCTTTGAGCCGTCCAGCACCCAGCATGCACCGTCCTTGACGGCGCTCGTCCGCATCGCGGCAGCGTCGCTGCCTGAGCCGGGCTCGGTCAGGCCCCATGCGGCGAGCTTCTCGCCCTTGGCCAGTGGCACCAGATACTTCTGTTTCTGTTCTTCCGTGCCGAACATCGCGATGTGCGCGGCGCCGAGTCCGTTGTGCGCCGCCACCGACAACGACACGCTGGGGCATACGCGAGCGATTTCTTCGATGCAGATGCAGTAATCCACGGCGCTCATGCCGGCGCCACCGTAGGCCTCTGCGAACTGAATGCCCATCAGACCCAGGTCGGCCAGCTTCGGCAGCAGCTCCTTGGGAAACTGCTGGGCTTCGTCCCACTCCATGACATGAGGCCGGATTTCGCTCTCGGCGAACTCGCGAACGCTTTTTCGAAGGAGGCTCTGTTCGTCGGTCAGCGAAAAATCCATTACCGGCAATTATATCTGCCGGGACGGCGCGCCGCCCCGCCACCTCTAGAGTCCACCTCCAGGCGGACCTAGTAGTAAACGACGACCCGGAAGTTCCCGGAATTATCGGTGAGCACGTCGTCATTGACGCCGAGTTGCAGCCGGCCGCTCGTGCGGACGCGGATGGGCCCGGTTTCGTCACCGATGAAGAACATGTCGTTGCCGATCTTCCCAATTAACGCCGCCGCGTTGCGATTGCCCATCGGTCGATTCGGGTTCGGGGGCGAATTGCGCTCGCCGCCGGGGCCATCCTGCCGATCGCGGCCCCAGCGCACTCGGCCCTGCGATTCGAAAAAGATCGTCTGGCCGGCGCGCACGTCGATACCGCTGTCGCTCCAGGCGGTGTCCGCGGAGACAATCGTCAGGCGTTCGCGCATCCCGGAAGGACGTCCGCCAGACAGGTCGTTGCCGCTGCTGTTGTTGTTGTTATTGTTGCCGTAGGCGCGATTCTCGAATTCGATGCGAACCACGTCGTCGCGATCGATGCGCATAGTACGGCCGCCGCCAAAGCCACGGCGCTCTTCGAATTCGATCTGACCGTTGCGAATCGCGATCAGGTCCCCCTGTATGCGCGTCCCGTCGCGCAAATAGAGGGTGTCGGCCTGCAGGCTGACGGGTAACACCAGCAAGATCGCTAAGCGTGCGACCCAGCGTCGGAGGCCTTTCGGCGCCTCGGACGGGCCGACCGTGCGCGTTGGGGTCAAAACCATCTGTATCCTCCTCCGGACAGTTTGTGAAGACGTGCTGGCGTTCACTGCGAATTTCATGCCTAAGGCGTGGCGTCCCTCTTGCAGTTGCTGCAAGATTGGCCGTGAGAGCA
>JANPIY010000580.1:0-1718 GCA_031425255.1 Planctomycetota bacterium | reverse complement strand
TACCGGGCTGGCCACACAGGTGGGCGGGCGGCTGAAGCGGCTCTCGACCTGGGTGTCGGACGGGACGTTCATGATGACTTACGGCGACGGCGTGGCCGGCGTCGACATCCGGCAGATCATCGCCTTCCATCGCCGGCATGGGCGGTTGGCCACGTTGACGGCCGTGCGCCCGCCAGCGCGGTTCGGCGCGCTGAACCTCGACGGCGACATGGTCGAGAACTTCAGCGAGAAGCAGCAGACCCGCGAAGGCTGGATCAACGGCGGCTTCTTCGTCCTTGAACCGCAGGTTCTCGACTACATCGATGGCGATGACACGATCTTCGAGCGAGGTCCACTGGAGCGGCTGGCGGCGGAGGGGCAGCTGGCGGCCTACCGGCACGAAGGATTCTGGCAGTGCATGGACACGATTCGTGACGTGCGCTTGCTCAATGACCTCTGGGCGGCGGGCAATGCGCCGTGGGCACCGTGGCAGGGTGGAGTACGCAAGTGAGTGACGGCGGGATGTTCAAGGCTCGACGGGTCCTGGTGACCGGCGCCACCGGCATGGTCGGCTCGTGGCTCGTCAAGGAATTGCTCAACGAGGGTGCCGTCGTCGTCACCCTGATCCTCGATGCTGATCCGCAGAGCGAGCTCATTCGCAGCGGCGACATCGCGCGGACGGCCGTGGTCAACGGCGCGCTTGAAGATCTATCGACGCTCGAGCGGGCGATCACCCTCCACGAGGTCGACACCGTATTTCACCTGGGCGCGCAGACCATCGTCGGAGCCGCGCACCGGGCGCCCCTCTACACGTTCGAGGCCAACATCCGCGGGACTTACAACCTGCTTGAAGCGTGCCGGCGCCATTCAGACCTGGTCGCCCGGGTGGTGGTTGCATCCAGTGACAAGGCGTATGGCGAGCAGGCCTTGCCGTACACCGAGCAGTCGCCGTTGCTGGGGCGGCATCCCTACGAAGTCTCGAAGAGCTGCGCCGACATGCTCGCGCAGAGCTATCACCACACCTACGGATTGCCGGTCACGATCGCCCGGTGCGGGAACATCTACGGGGGCGGCGACCTGAACTGGAGCCGCATCGTGCCCGGTACCATACGCGACTTCTTTCGTGGACAACGCCCGGTCATTCGCAGCAACGGCACATTCCTGCGCGACTACGTGTACGTGAAAGATGCCGTGTCGGCCTACTTGCGCCTGGCCGAGGCGGTCGAGCGCCCGGAAGTGGCTGGTCGCGCGTTCAACTTCGGCGACCAGGCGCCGCTGACGGTGCTGCAGATCGTCAGCGCGCTCCAAAGGCTGATGGCATGTGAGCACCTGGAACCCGACGTGAGAAATCAGGCCCGCGGAGAAATTCCCAATCAAAGCGTGTCGGCCGAACGCGCCCGCACCGTGCTCGGATGGCAATCGCGCTATTCGCTCGAGCAGGGCCTCGCCGAAACCGTGGAATGGTATCGGCCCTTCTTCGGTGCCGATAAGCTGATCGGAGCACGCGCGTGAGCGCCGACCTCTCGGCGCTCAGGGCCGCCATCCTGGCGCAGGTCGCTGACTATCACGACCGCGCATTCGCGCCCGTACCGTTTGTGGCAGGGGAGTCGGCCGTACCCGTGTCCGGGCGTACGTTCGACGCCGACGACCTCGCGCACCTGGCCGAGGCCACGCTCGATTTCTGGCTGACGACGGGACGGTTCGCGAACCAGTTCGAGGCAGCGCTGGCGCGGTATGTC
>JANPIY010000579.1:0-1853 GCA_031425255.1 Planctomycetota bacterium | reverse complement strand
TCGCGCAGGGTGATGGTCCAGGTGAGGCCATCGCTGCTCACTTCGTGGCCCTGCGCCATCTGCGGCTGGGCGCGGTAGTTCGAATCCAGGCCGTAGAGCAGGTCGTAGATCATCAGCCCGTGGTTGCGGACGACGACGGCGGTGGACCAGACCGGGTCGATGCTGGCCAGGTTGGACTGCGGTGCGAAGCGCAGCGGGCGCGCGGCCGGCTGGGCGAAAGCGGGGGCGGCCATCGCCCCCAGCGCGATACGGCGCCCGATCATGCCTTGCCCATGCCCCAGAATACCGTCGCCGGCGCGCGGAACACGCCGGTCACGCGGCGGTTCCAGGCGCTGGGCTGCCAGTAATAGCCCAGCGGCAAGTAATGCATGAACTCCATGGCGCGGCGGTTCAGGCTTTGCGCGATGCGCAGTCGCTCCGTTTGCTCGCCGGCCGCGACCCATTCGCCGCGCAGGCGCTCGATCTCCGGATCGTCGGGCCAGCCGAACCAGGCATTGGTGCCGTTCGCGCGCAGGAACAGGTGGAACACCGGCAAGGTCAGCGACTGCCCGGAGGAGGTGGTGTGGATGATGCTCCAGCCGCCGCGCTCCACCGGCTCGCGCGACGTGCGGCGGTTCACCAACGTGCCCCAGTCGGCCGAGACCAGTTCCAGGTTCATGCCCAGCCGCGTCAGCAGGTCGGCGGTGACCAGGCTGAGCGCGTTGATCTGCGGATAATCACCAGGCGCGATCAGCACGACCTTCTCGCCATTATAGCCGGCCTCCCGCAGCGCGGCGCGGGCGCGCTCGATGTTGCGAACCTTCAGGATTTCGCTGCCGGCCTCGTTGGCCATGGGCGTGTCGCAGGTGAAGACGCCCTCGCACACGCCCCAGCCGGACTGCTCGTTCCCGGCCACCGCGCGCAGGTAGTCGCGCTGGTCCACCGCCATGGCCACGGCCCGGCGGATGGCGGGGTTGTTGAACGGCGGGTGCAGGGTGTTGAAACGGGCGACGCCGTAGGTGCCGTCCAGCAGGCGCTGCTGCACCACCAATTCGCGCGAGCGGCGCATCAGTGGCAGCAGGTCGTGCAGCGGGTACTCCCAGTAATCCTGCTCGCCCTGGGTCATCGCGCTGGCTGATGTCGCGGGGTCGGTGATGATGGTCCAGTCCACCCGATCGATGCGCGGCGCGCGGCCGCCGGCGAGGCCGTCCACCGGCTCCTGCCGCGGCACGTAGCGGTCGTTGCGCGCCCAGACGGCGCGCTGGCCGGGGTTCCATTCATTGGCGACGAAGCGGAACGGGCCGCTGCCGACGGATTCACGGATGGCGGTGAAGGCGTCGGTGCTGGCCAGCCGCTCGGGCATGATGAAGCAGGGAAACTGGGTCTGCCCAAGCGCCATGGTCAGCAGCGGAACGGGGCGATGTAGACGGAAGCGGAAACGGCGGTCGTCCACCACCTCGACATCGGCGATGGAAGCGGAGAGCACCTGCATGAACGGGTCACGCCGTGCCCAGCGCTTGATCGAGGCGACGCAATCCTTCGCCAGCACCGGCTCGTTGTCGTGGAAGCGCAGGCCCTCGCGCAGGGTAAAGGTGAGGGTGAGGCGGTCGTCGGAGAGGGCCCATCCCTCCGCCATCTGCGGCTTGATCTCGCCGGCGGCGTCCTGCGCGCAGAGCTGGTCATAGACCATGAAGGCGTGGTTGCGGGTGACGACGGCTGTGGTCCAGATCGGGTCCAGGCTGGTGAGGTTGGCCTGGGGGATGACCCGGATGGTGCGCGCGGCTGCGGACTGGGTGAGGGCGGGGGCCACCGGCAGGGTGGCGGCGGCGGCGATGAGGTGGCGGCGTTTCATGGGGGGTCTCCGTCAATCGGGG
>JANPIY010000578.1:0-3078 GCA_031425255.1 Planctomycetota bacterium | reverse complement strand
GGAGCGGCCGCATCGTCAACGTTGCCTCGGCCGCAGCCCACCGGCCGCAGACCATCATGCCGCACTACGCGGCGGCCAAGGCATCCGTCGTCAGTCTCACCCGCTCTTTCGCAGCGGAACTCGCGCCCAGCCAAATTCTCGTGAATGCGGTCAGCCCTGGTCCGGTCAATACCGAGGCACTGCAACAGGCGGGTGTGATCGAAGAACGCGCCAAGGCAGTGCCTCTGGGTCATGTGGCGGAGCCTGCCGACATCGCCGAAGTCATTCTCTTTCTCGGTTCCACGCGCAACCGTTTCATCGTCGGTCAGTCGATCGTCGTGAATGGCGGGATGTTCATGGTTTAACGTTCTTCTGGGCCATCAATCATTGAAATGGAGCCATCATGAAAAAGTCTGAACAGCTCAAGCACGTGGTGTCCCGTCGTACGGCGATAGCCGGCGTCGGCGCAACTGCACTTTCCTTGGGTTCATGGGTGCACGCTCAGGGGACTGCGGGGCGGATCGTGATGGCCAACGGCGGCGGCAAGCTCGGGGATGCTTACCAGTCCTCGATCCTCGGCCCCTGGAGCAAGTCGACGGGTATCGAGGTCGTTGCGACCAACAACAACCCGGCCCAGCTCAAAGCAATGGTCGAACAGAAGAACATGCAATGGGATCTGATGCAGGGCCCGGCGGAAGGCTTTGCCGTGTACGCCAAGCAGGGCTTGTTCGAGCCTATCGACTACGCGGTCGTCGACAAGTCGAAACTGCTGCCGGACATGGCGCACGAGTTTTTCGTGATGACAGATTTCGTCGCTTACCACATCGCTTGGAATACCAAGAATCTGAAGTCCAGGCCGCCTCAGACGTGGGCTGAATTGTTCGCGGTGCCCGGGCGCATTGGCTTGTGGAAAAGGCCGTTCCAGACTCTCGAAGTGGCCTTGCTGGCGGACGGCGTGCCGCTGAACAAGCTTTACCCGCTCGATCTAGATCGCGCTTTCGCCTCGCTCACCAAGATCAAGCCAAAGCTGCTGATGTGGGACAGCGGCGCACAGGGAGCGCAATTTCTGATCGATGGTGAAGTCGACGCGGGTGCGATCTGGAACGGTCGGGTGCATGAGCCCAAGATTGCCGGCGCCCCGGTGGACTTTCACTTCAACCAGGCCATTCTCGTCAGCGATGCCTGGGCCATTCCCAAAGGTTCGCCCAACAAGAAAAGGGCAATGGAGTTGCTCGCCTATGCAACGAGTGCTGACGCACAAGCAGCCTTCGCCAAAATTATTCCCTACGGCCCGACCAACCCAGGGTCACTTGCGTTGCTTGATGACAAGACCAAGGCGAACTTACCCAAGCTTGGGAGTCAGACGGCAATGCTCAGCATCGACTATTGGGCGAACAATCAAGCGAAGGCGCAGGAACGTTTCGACAAGTGGTTGCTGACCTGATCGGCTGATCGCACTTCCGGACCTGAGCCCCGTACCACGCCGAAAAGCGCGATGTTTTCTCTCTCGGTGGGTAAAGCATCAGGCATGGGATGGAGCATCGCAGGGTTTTACCGGAATTTTTTGTGGCTTCCTGCCGCCTTCATCGCCGTATTCTTTGCGGGCCCCATCGTCATCGTGGTGGCCCGCAGTTTTATCGATCCGGCGCTGGGGCTGAGCAACTACGCGGAGATCCTTTTTTCCAGCACCTACTTGCGGGTACTCGGTAACACGCTGACGACAGCGCTGTTGGTCACCGTGCTGTGCCTGTTCATCGCGTACCCCTTGGCATACGTGATGACCAAGGCTCACGGCTCGGTGCTTGCTGTGATGACCGCCATCGTCGTCGTTTCTCTCTGGACCAGCGTGGTGATCCGCTCCTATGCATGGATGGTCATCTTCCAGCGGCGGGGTGTGCTTAACGGCCTGCTCACCAGCATCGGGTTGAGCGACAGTCCCATCAACTTCTTGCCGGGCACGCTGGCTGTGAACGTGGGGATGGTGCACATCATGCTGCCCTTCATGGTGCTGCCCTTGCTGAGCAGCATGAAATCCATCGACCACTCGCTCGTGACTGCGGCCGGTGTGATGGGGGCAAACCCGTGGCAAAGTTTTCGAAAGGTGTTTTTGCCATTGTCACTTCCTGGCGTGAGCGCGGGATCAGCCCTGGTCTTCATGATGTCGCTCGGCTTTTTTGTCACACCCGCGCTGTTGGGTGGCCCGCGGCACCTCATGGCGGCCGTGCTGATCGAGCAGCAGGCGAATCGCATGTTGAATTGGGGCCTCGCATCGGCGATAGCCACTGTGCTGCTAGTGATCACAGTGGTGTTGTATCTCGTCTATCTTCGCGTCCTGCGCTACTCCGAAGGGGGAGCGAACCGTGCACCCTGAAGCCGCCCCGCTTCCGCGCCGCTTTCGGGTGGCTCACGTTCTGCTTTGGAGCGTGTCCTGGCTGATATTGGTCTATCTGATTGCACCGCAATTCGTGATCCTGCCGCTCTCCTTCAGCAGCGAGAGTTATCTGTCATTTCCTCCGCCGCGATGGTCGACGCGCTGGTATGAATCGGTGCTGGGCAATCCCGCTTGGGCGCGGGCAGCAATGAATTCGCTGGCCATCGGTCTACCCACCGCCGTCTTGTCGATGGTTCTGGGCACGCTGGCCTCGCTGGCGGTGTCTCGCGGGGGCATGGTGCGAGGTAGCCTGATCGCGGCGCTCATGGTGGCGCCGATGATGCTGCCGCACGTGATCCTGGCGATCGGGCTGTATCCCATCATGTTATGGATGGGTCTTCTCACGAGCTACGCGGGGGTCATCATTGCGCACACCGTGATTGGCATCCCTCTGGTTTTCATCACGGTGAATGCCACACTGGCGCGCCATCCAGGCTCGCTGGAATTGGCAGCCATGACGCTCGGCGCGCGACCTTGGCAATCGTTCTGGAAGATTACCTTTCCGCTGATCCGGACCGGCATCGTCATTGGCGGAATTTTGGCCTTCGCGTCGTCGTTCGACGAGTTAGTTCTCGCGCTGTTTCTGACCGGGGTGGACACGCAGACTTTGCCCCGCCTAATTTGGCTGCAGATGAATGACTTTCTCACCCCTGCAATTGCTGCGGCGG
>JANPIY010000577.1:0-2952 GCA_031425255.1 Planctomycetota bacterium | reverse complement strand
GGGTCGCTTGGCAGATGGAGCGCGACGATCGCACGAGCTTCGGCCAGGGTGAAGACTTCGCGGGTAGTATCATCCTGTTCGCGGCTGCCCACCGGCGAATATCCAGCCAGTGGATCGTTGGGAAGCCAACCGGCTCGGTGCGCGAAGTTCACCAAGGCACGCACCTGGGACAGGATCCGCTGGCGTGTCGATACCGCTACCTTCCCGTTTTTTCCTTTCGCACGACTCAATTTCATGGTGTTGAAGAAGCGGATCACCGCAGCGCGGAAGTCCCGATCTTTGAAATCGGAGGCTCCCGCGGCGTTCAGCCCATCCACGACGCGTTGCATGGCCTTGGTGGTCCGCTCATTTGCTTTGCCATCATTAAGCCGTTCCGTTTTGTAGGCGGCCCAAATGCCGGCGAGCTTGGCATCCTGCGCATTATCCTGCCCCAAATCGAATTTCGCCCGACCGATTCGTGCGGCTTCCGTCGCCTGCTTCTCGGTAGCATAACTGGTCGACCGATAGCGTTTGAGTTCGCGATCCCAAATGCGGGTCATCCAACGACCATTGGCCTTGCGCGTTACCACCACGCCATCGCGATCTCTGCGTTGCTTCCTGGGCATATGGAACTCCTCTGGCTAGTTCGTGACTGTAGCCTAGATCGTGCAACAAGTGTGCAACTTGGTTCCTGATTCCCTAGACTTCCTTTAGCTTCCGTTACTGTACCGACAATGGCTTACCGTTCCATAGACAACTATCCTAGTTCTACCTCTACTACGACGCCTGAGCGGCGCGTACGGCCAAGTCGCCACGAAAACCCCGGAGCGATCCGGGGTTTTTCGTTTGCCGAGTTCGTTGGCCGAGCGCTTCAGCGTCCTGACGCAGCTCGTCCGATAGAAATGGGTGGTATCAGTTTCGGCGCACCCTGCCCGATGCCGCGGTCATGCGGAGCGTCAGGAGCAGGCCGCTGAGCAACCCGGCAAGGCCTGCGCCTAATCCACAACCGCCACCGCCACCGCCATCGCTGCTGTGGGGGACCACGCCTGCGGCCACCGTCGTCACCGTCGCGGTGGCGATGTTGACGCCATCCGTGGCAGTGACGGTGCTGGACCCAGGACTGGTGGGCGCGGTGAAGACCCCGGAGGCGTTCACCGTTCCACCACCACTCACCGTCCAGGTGATGGTGGGTGGTGTCGTCAATGACGCGCCAAATTGATCCGTCACAATCGCCGACAGGGCCTGCGTCGCACTGGTCATGATCGACACCAAGGCGGGCGTCACCGTGAGCGTGGTCGGTGTCGCGGCCACCGTTACTGCCAGATCACGGGTGATCCAGAGTCCTCCTGCATCCGTGATCGTTGTGCGCAACGTGTAGCTGCCCGCTTGGACGAAGGTCGCGGTGATATTCTTCGCCGCGTTGTTTCCACCCGCACTGAACGACACCGATGCCGGCGGAGATCCGGTGGTCGACCACGCGTAGCTCAGCGCTGCCTCGCCTCCATTATCAACGCCCAGTATGCTGAGTGCGACGGTCGTGCCCGTCACCGGGTTGGGCGTGGCGATGATGGGTGTTGGTGCCGTTGGTGGAGTATTGGCGGTCACTGTCACGCTGGCCGTTGCGCTCTGGCCACCCGCGCTGGCGGTGACCGTGAACGGACCGCCAGTCGTAGTGGCGGTGAAGACCCCACCTGACGAGATCGAACCGCCGCCGCTGGTCGTCCAGGTCACGGCGGGAGGGTTGAGCAGCGGATCGCCGCACTGATCGATGGCGAGGAGGCTGAAGGTCTGCGACTGGGTGACCGACAATGACCTGGTTGCGGGCGTGACCACCAGACGGTTGAGCACGCGAACCTTGCGCATCACGCCAACGAACTCCGGCCGGTTGGCGACCGTGGTTCTGGGCATGGCGGTCAAGGCCCCTGAGGACGCGATGGTGAAGACATTGAGCCATTTCGGCTGGTTGTCGGTCGGCAGGGGCGGTGTGCTCGCGTCATCGCCGCGACTGGCGACCAGCAGGCATTTTCCGGTGGGATCGATGGTGAAATCCCTGGGGTGCTCGACCTTGCCGCCATCGGTGTGATGGACCGCTGCGCTCAAGGCACCGGAGGTCTCATGGACGGTGAATGCGACGATGCTGCTGGTGGCTCCCGTGATCCTGCGATTCGAGCCGTACAACGTCCTGCCGTCTTTGGACAGCGCCACGTGAGCGGCCTTGCTCGTGCCGATATAACCGGCTGGCAACGTCGAAACGCCATTGCCCATCGCCACCATGGCGCCGGTCCCGGGGTGGTGGGTGAAGACGGTCATGGTCGATGATTTCTCGTTGATGACATAGGCATGGGTCTCGGCGGCGTCGAACGCCAGGTGCCTGGGTCCATCGTCCGGGCCAGGTAGCAGGACATTCGGCCTGGCGGTGAGCACACCGGTCACGATGTCGATGTCGTAAACAGCGATGTGATCCGCTCCGTAGCAAGGTACGTACAGTCGTGTGCCGGCAGCATTGGTGATGACCATATGCGCGTTGCTGCCCGCCGCCTTGGTATCCACTTTCGGCCCGAGGGTCCCGTCGCGACGGACGGGAATCGAGGAGACTTCGCCATTGGCGCTGTAATGCGTGACGAACAACCAAGTGACGATGTCGCTCGGTGCATTGGTCGTCACTCCGGTCCCGGTCGGATGGAGGCAGAGATGGACGATGCCGGACGCACCTCCCGACGAGACCGCATTCAGTCGCTGCAGGGCACCGGTGGTGTGGTCGATGCGAAACGAGGCGACGGCACCTCCGTTTGCCACTTCCGGAGCCGTCGCGTTGAGAGCATAGAGGTAGTCGCCATCCAGGGACCAGGCGAGATAACCAGGGCGGTCCCCACCGGCCGAGGCGACCGCGGGGGTCAGGGTCGCGGTGAGCGGATCGAAGTGGAAACAGGTGATATTGTTCGCACCGCCGCCGGGAATCGGACCGCTGGCATA
>JANPIY010000576.1:0-15826 GCA_031425255.1 Planctomycetota bacterium | reverse complement strand
GCTCTTCGATCTGCGGGTGGCGTTGATCGCCGATGTGATGCTGGCCTGCAATGCGATGTTCCTGCGTCATGCCCAGGAGGCCCGCAGCTACAGCCTGCTTCTGCTGTTGACCGCGTGCTCGTCGGCGTTGTTCATCCGTGGACTGCAGCAGCCGACCTGGGGGGTGTGGGTGGGCTATGCCGTGACGGTGGCGGCAGCGGTCTATGCCCACTATTTCGGCATCCTCATCGCCTGCGCGCAGGTCGCTGCCTGCCTGCTGTGGCGCGGGCGCCCGAACATCCCCTGGCGTCATGTCCTGACCGCGGCGGGTCTGACGATGGTGCTCCTGCTGCCGGAGCTGCTGTTCAGACCCGCATCCCACACCCAGGTCGACGAGCTGCTGACGCCCGTTCCAGCCGAGCTGCTGGGGCTGCTCATGCAATTCTGCGGCGGTCGCACCTTGACCCTGGTGTATGTGGGATGCCTGCTGCTGGCGATGTGGACGTGGTGGCGCGGCCACGACGCGCAAGGGGTCCGGCCACGTTGGCACATCTGGTTCCTGGTGGTGTGGGCGGTCGCGCCAGTGGCCGTGGTGTTCATCTTCTCGGTTTTGGTCAAGCCGATCTTCGTACCCAAATATCTCCTCGGCTGCCTCCCGGCCCTGATCATCCTCGCCGCCCTCGGTCTGTCGCGACTGCGCACCTGGATGGTGATCATCACCCTGGTGGCCCTGGTCGGGATGCTGGTGGTCAACCTCCAGCGCCGGGGGCTATCCACCTCTGAACCCTGGCGGGAGCTGGTCGCACAGATGGCGGCGGAGGCCCGCCCTGGCGACCTGGTGGTGTGTTACCCCTACTACATCCGGTTGCCGGTCACTCATTACCTCGGTCGCCAGCGCGGCCCCGGTGCGGACCTGGTGTTCGCCGATTTCGCCAGCGGGCCGTACCACCCGGGAGGTGGCGCCGTCGATCCCGTTCCCGACATGGGCAGATTGGCGGAGCAGGTGCAGGCCCATGCGCGGGTGTGGTGCTTCTTCCTCCAGGGCGGCGAGGCGCGGCTGAACCGCGAGTGGCGCCCAGCGATCGAGGCGCTGATCAGCCAACACCACCCGCACCGCGAGATCACCAGCCATCCACCGCAACTGACCTGGTTCGCCTACGACATGGTGCTGTTCTCGGACACCGCGGTACCTCCCGGAGGGGAATGATATTCACCACAGAGCTCACGGAGTGCACAGAGGGTGACCAGCACGCCTCGGTGCGCTCTGTGAGCTCTGTGGTGAATATCGGCTGTCGGTCGCCGATGAGGAAGTTGCCTGGAAGAAGCAGAACCGGGCATTCCCCTCGGCGCCCTTCGCGGTTGGACCGTCTTCACTCGTCCATCCGCTGAAAGAAGGCTCTGCGGCATTCCATGTGGGTTCTTTCTTCCGGAAAAACTCGCCAACGGTCTAACCGCAGAGGCCGCAGAGGACGCAGAGTTGAGAAGTCCCAGCTCTGCGGCCTCTGCGGCCTTCCAGGTAACTAGATTTAGAGTTGGTTAATTTTGACCACCCCTCACCGGAAACTTTGTCGCAGTGCCATAGAGTTACTTCCTCGCCTGAAGCGCACACATGGGCGCCCGGAGACTCTGCGGTTGGAACTGCCTTCTTGCGAGGAGGGTAGGCATGAGACCCACACGAACACCGTAGAGTCTGAAAGAAGCACACGGAATACCGCGAGCGGTTCCGCTGTTTATTTCGGCGCGTCGGTGCGGAACGGCGAGGCCGGCAGCCCTTCGCGGTTGAACAGCGCCGGAGTCGGGTTGTTGGCCCAGTCGTAGCGCACGTGAGCCGGCTGCTCGAGACCGGCGGCGCTGACGACCACGGTGGCGCCGTCAATGCGCGCATCGCCATGGACGAATCTGCCATCGGCGCCGGCGATGGCGAAACCCGTCAGCTTGTCGCCCTTGGCGGTCAGGCCGCCACCGACGTGATCGAACTCCAGGCGGATGGAGGCGCCGTCGACCTTCATGGCGCGGTACAGCGGACCCTGATGGACCAGCTGCTTGCCATAGGTCTTGGCCAGCGCTTCCAGGGCCAGGCGTTTGCCGACGTCCTGCTTGTTGCGCGGGTGGATGTCCTTGGCGTCACCGATGTCGGTGGTCACCGCCAGGCCGCAGTTCGGCACGGTCTGGGCCGTGAAGAGCTGCGCCTCGCGCAACTCGGCCCAGCCGGACTGCACCGGGTCGGTGGTCGCATCCATGAAGTTGGCGAGTTGCACGATGTAGAAGCCGAACTCGCCGCCGCTGAAGCGGGCACGCCAGTCGCGGATCATGGTCGGCAGCAGGCGGCGGTATTGCTCGGGCCGACCGGCATTCGATTCGCCCTGGTACCAGATCGCGCCCTTGATCGCGAAAGGTTCCAGGCAGGCGATCATGCCGTTGGAGAGCACCGTGATCGCGTTGGGATTGTCATCGATGCGGCTCGGCACCTGGGCGGTTTCGCGCAGGGGCTTGGTGGCGATGAAGCGCCATTCGCCCGCCAGGGCGAGCGGGGGCGCATCCTTGTGCTCGATGCGCACCTGATCCGGGGCGCCGTGTAGGCCACCACCACCGCCGGTGTCGAGGACGCGGATGGCGATGGTGTTGCGGCCAGGCTTGAGCAGTTTTTTCGGCACCTTGTAGATCCGCTGGTGACTCCAGTCGTTCATCTCACCGACCTTGGAACCATTGACCCAGGTGGTGTCGCGGTCGTCGATCGCACCCAGGTGCAGGTTGAGATCCTTGCCGTTCCAGTCCTCGGGCAGATCGAAGTCGCGACGATACCACACGATGCCGTCGAAATCCGGCAGGCCGGCGCCCTCCCAGAGAGCCGGCAGGTTCATGGTCTTCCAGCCGCCCACATCGATCATCGGATCGGCGAAGCCTAGGCCGTTGGCGCTGCCGGGATCGTTCCTCCGCCACCATTCGGCCATCACCTGCTCGAAGTCGTCCTGGCCGTTCTTGGCCAGGCGTTCGAAGTCGGCGACCGCACCCTTGAAATCATCCATGGTGCGCAGCGCGCCGGCGCTGGTCCAGGCCTCGGCGAGGGTGCCGCCCCAGTTGCTGTTGATCAGGCCGATGGGGATGCCGGTCTCCTGATGGATCTGGCGACCGAAGAAGTAGCCCACGGCGCTGAAGCCGGCGGCGCTCTGCGGGCTGCACGCCGTCCAGGTGGCATCGACCAGGGGCTCGGGTCGGGCGCTGATGCGCTTGGGCACGTAGAACAGGCGGATGCGGGGATGACTGGCGGCGGCGATCTCCTCGTTGGCGTTATTGCTCGCATTCAGCGGCCACTCCATGTTGGATTGGCCTGAGCAGATCCACACATCGCCGACCAGGACGTCGCTGATGGTCCGTGCGCCTGGTCCGCTGATGGTGAGCTCGTGCGGACCGCCGGCGGGGATCGGCCCGAGCTTGGCCAGCCAACGTCCACCCGCATCGGCGACCGCCTTGGCACTTTTGCCCGCCATCGCGACGGTGACTTCCTTGCCCGGTTCGGTCCAGCCCCACACCGGAGCCTCGCAGTCCCTGGGGAAGACCATGTGGTCGTTGAACAGCGGGTGCACCAGCGGGCGCTCCGCCGCTCCGAGAGCGGCGACCAGTGCCCAGGAGAGGATGAGGATCAACAGCGGACGGACAGCAGACATGCGACGCTCCAGATGACGGGCCGGAATCTCACGTGATACCAGGGTGGGGGAAGGGTGTTGAAGCGCTTCACGCGATGCTGTGGCACCCTGACGCCCAAGGTGGGCGCCAGGGAGTCGCCTAGAGCGCGACCACCGCATCGATTTCCACCCGACCGCCCCTCGGCAGGGCTGCCGCCTGGATGGTCACGCGAGCAGGGAAGGGAGCTTCGAAGAAGGTGCCGTAGACCTCATTCATCGCCGGGAATTCGGTCAGGTCGATCAGGTAGACGGTCAGACGCAGGGCCTTGCCCAGGCTGGTGCCCGCCTCGCGGCAGACCGCTTCGAGATTCTCCAGAGCCTGGCGGGTCTGGGCCACGGTGTCATCGGCCACCATCTGGCCGCTCCCAGGGCGCAACCCGAGCTGGCCGGAGCACCACAACAGGCCGCCGTGTTTGACCGCCTGGGCATACGGACCGATGGCCGTCGGCGCATCGCTGGTGGAGACGGTGATGCGCATGCGGCGGTATCGTGGAGTGCGATGCAGAGGGGCAAGGAAGAGCACCAGAGGATGCCGCGGCGCATGAGCGGTCCCCCATGCTGTCAAGCTCACCAAGAAGAATCGGGCGCAGAGAAGCAGAGACGCAGAGGAGGCAACGCAGGGTCTTTTTCACCTCCGCGCCTCTGCGCCTCTGCGGCCAAAGATTTTGGCTTTACAGCATGGGCGGCCGGCGGGCCGCTAAGTACGCGGCCATGACCCCTCAACACCTGTCCGTCGACCGTCGGCCAAGAGGGATGCACATCCGTCCAGCCGCGTTACCGTGGCGTCCCGCGACCAAGGAGCGACGTGTCCAAGATCGGCCCCAACGACCCCTGCCCGTGCGGCAGTGGCAAAAAATACAAACGCTGCTGCCAGAGCCGTGACCTGCTCAAGGATCTGCGCGGCGAAGCTGCCAAGCCGCCGGGATCCGGACTCGCCGGCGATGGCCGGGCGCTGGTGCGTCCCGGCACCATTTCGCCCAAGCGTCCCGTGCCGGCGCACATCGTACGTCCAGACTACGCCGTCAGCGGCCGGCCCGCCGCGGCCCGCTCGCGCCAGGTGGTGAAGACCCCCGAACAGATCGCGCGCATGCGCAAGGCCTGCAGCGCCGCGCGGCAGGTGCTGGAGACCGCCAAGCGGGCGGTGCGTCCCGGCATCACCACCGATGAGATCGACGCCATCACCCATCAGGCCTACATCGATCTCGGCGGCTACCCCTCGACGCTGAACTACCACGGTTATCCGAAATCCCTCTGCACCTCGGTGAACGAGGTGATCTGCCATGGCATCCCGGATTCCCGCGCCCTGCAGGATGGCGACATCGTCAATCTCGATGTGACGATCTTCCTCGACGGCATGCATGGCGATCTCTCCGAGACCGTCGGCGTCGGCATCGTCGATGACCACTCCCAGCGCCTGATCGCCATCACCCACGATTGCATGATGCGCGGCATCGGCGCGATCAGACCCGGCGGCCGGGTCTGCGACACCCGCCGCGCCATCCAGGACCATGCCGAGGCGCAGGGCTACGGCGTCGTCCGCGCCTTCGTCGGCCACGGCATCGGCGAGCAGTTCCACATGGATCCCCAGGTGCCGCACTATTTCGATCCCGGCATGACCGCCCTCATGCTCCCAGGCATGGTCTTCACCGTCGAACCGATGATCAACCTGGGCGACTGGCGACATGTGATGTGGGACGACCGCTGGACCGCGGTGACCATCGATCGTCAGCGTTCGGCGCAGTTCGAGCACACCATTCTGGTGACCGAGAAGGGCGTCGAAGTGCTGACCTTGCCGGCCGGAGTCGAGCAGCCGTTCGTCCATTGAGGCCGAGGGGGGCCGAGGGGGGCCGAGGGTCGCAGCCGTGGGCTTCTGCGATTGACCCTCCTGCGTCTGGCCGACACTCCGCACCCATGACCACTCCGCCCGATCGCGACCTGCTCCTCGAATCGTTGAACGACGAGCTGCGTTCCCAGATGGCGGCGCTCAATGAACTGCACCATCCGGTCTACACCGCGGGTCCCAAGCGCATCGCCGAGGTCGAACGGCGCATTGCGGAACTCCGTGAGGCGATCGTGTCCCGTCGTCGTGAGCTGGCGCCGGCAGCCGCACGCTGAGCGCGGACCGGTCACGTCCACGTGCGCGAAAATGAGCTGATCCGAACGCTGCGGGAACGCGTCCGCGATCCCGCCGGCGTGCTCGGCATCGGTGACGATTGCTGCATCTGGACGCCGGGCGGGCGCACCTGCCTGAGCACCGATACGGTGGTCGAAGGTCGCCATTTCCGCGCTGGCGACGCACCCGGCCTGGTCGGCCGTAAGGCTGCCGGCGCCGCGCTCAGCGACCTCGCGGCGATGGGGGCGCGTCCGGTGGGTGCGACCGTGGCTTTGAGCTGTCCCCCGCGCTGGGACGCCCTGGCGGTGATGGAAGGACTCATCCTCGAACTGGAACGCCACCACTGCCCGCTGCTGGGCGGGGATACCACCGGCGGCAATGATCTGGTGATCACCGTCACGGTGTGGGGCGAAGCGATACCCACGGCCCATGGACCGGGACGCCTGCTGACGCGGACGGGTGGCAGCCCGGGGGATCTCCTGGTGGTCACCGGTCCGCTGGGCGGCAGCCTGCATTCGGGTCGTCACCTGCGTCCCGAACCCAGATTGGCGGAAGGGCAGTGGCTGGCGGCAAGCCCCTATGTCCACGCGCTGATGGACCTCAGTGATGGTCTGGCCGCTGATGCGCTGAAGCTGGCGCAAGCGAGCGGCTGCGGCTGCCTGCTGCTGCCGGCGCAGGTGCCGGTCCATAGCGATGTACCGGTGATGTCGGACCAGGCCAAGGCGGCCTGTTGCGATGGCGAGGACTTCGAGCTCCTGGCCGTGGTGGCAGCAGAACATTGGCCGGTCCTGCAACTGGCGTGGCCATTTGCGCCGGGATTGGCGAACGTCGGCTGGCTGGTCGAACAGCCGGGAGCCTTCCGCGAGGATCACCAGGGCCGGGTGGTGGTGCTGGACTGGTACGGCTACGAGCACCACTGAGAAGCCCGTCGTGCTGGCCGGGGCCTGTGTGCCGCAGCGTCCAGGGGCGTGGGAAAAGGGCGACAGCCTTGGCCCCGATCCTGCATTCCTGGAAGTCCAAACGCCGCGCTTACACCACCTTGCGGGGTCGTGCAGCGTGGCCACGGTCGCTGCAGGCGGCCCTCTGAAATGTCGCTGCGATCGCCGGTGGTGATGGAGACAGGGTTGCCTAAGAAGCGCTGTCAGGATCCCGATGTCCTGACCAAACATACCAACTGGTAGCAGGAGTACCCGAGCATGTCGAGTGGAGCGCAGCGGTGCAGCAGCATGAAACCGTGGCTGGCGATCATCGCCCTCCTGGGCGCGTTGCCGCTCATCGCGAGCGTCGCGCATGCAGCGCACGCCGCCGATGGCGCCACAGCGAAAGCCAGTGCAGTCGCGGCCTACGATCAGGAGATCGTGCACCTGCTGGGGACGTACTGCCACCAATGCCACGGGGAAAAGAAGCAGAAGGGCGACCTCAACCTCCAGCGCTACAAGACCGGCGCCGAGGCCGAGAAGGCCCGCAAGATCTGGAAGGAGGTCTCCGACCAGCTCCAGTCGCGCGACATGCCGCCCGAGCAGGAGAAACAGCCGAGCGACGCCGAGCGCGCCAAGCTGGTGGCCTGGGTGAAATCCCTGAGTGCGGCGGATGCGCCCGACCCTGGGCGGGTGACCGTACGCCGACTCAACCGGCTCGAATACAACAACACCATCCGTGATCTGATCGGTCTCGATTTCAAACCCGCCGATGATTTCCCCGAGGACGACGTCGGCAACGGTTTCGACAACATCGGCGACGTCCTCTCGCTGCCGCCGCTGCTGATGGAGAAGTACCTCATCGCCGCCGATCAGATCCTCGATCGCGCGATCGTGGTCGAGCAACCGAGCTTCGACATCGACCTCACCACCTGGCCATTGCTGGCCGATGGCAAGGAGATGGCGAAGCCCGGGCCCGATCCCGACAAGAAGGGCAAGGACGAGGGCGTGACGGTGACCGTGGCCAGCGAGCTGCGTGGATTGATCGCCTTCCCCATCGCCGGCCGCTACACCGCCAAGATCCGCGTCGCCGCCGAACAGGCCGGCGCCGAGCCCGCGCAGATGGGCATCAAGATCGACGACAAGATGGTCGCCGACATCAAGGTGCTGGCGAAGAAACCGGCAGCGGTGACCGTGACCTTCGAAGCCCCGCGCGGTCTGCATGCGCTGTCAGTGACCTTCATGAACCCCTTCAGCGAACCGCCGGTGGACGAGACCAAGGAGGTCAAGCCGGCGCCGGGTGCGCTGCCCGGTGCCAAGAAGAAGCCGGCCGCACCGCGAGTACGGGCGCTGACCATGGTGGCGTTGGATCTGAAGGGCCCGCGCACCACACCGCCGCCGAGCCACAAACGCATCTTCACCGTGCGTCCCGATGCCAAGAACAAGGATCCGGTCGCCGCCGGTCGTGACGCCGCGAAGACCATCTTCAGCACCTTCGCCAGCCGCGCCTTCCGTCGCCCGGTGACCGACGTGCAGATCGAACGCCTGCTGCGCCTCTACGACACCGCGGCGAAGAACGGCCAGGTCTTCGAGGAATGTGTGCGCCTCGGCCTCAAAGGGGTGCTGGTATCACCGAGCTTCCTCTTTCGCGTCGAACCCGATCGCGCGACCAAGGAGCCGGGCGGCAGCTACGCCCTCGACGATTACGAGGTCGCGACGCGCCTCTCCTACTTCCTGTGGTCTTCGATGCCCGACGACGCGCTCTTCGAATTGGCCAAACAAGGCAAGCTGCGCGACCCGGCGGTGATCGAGCAGCAGGTGCAACGCATGCTGAAGGACCCCAAGTCGGCATCCCTGGTCCAGGGTTTCGCCGGCCAATGGCTGGAGCTGCGTAAGATGGAACACCTGGCGCCCGACACCAAGGTCTTCCCCGAGTTCACCGACGACCTGCGCAAGGCGCTGAGCGAAGAGACCTCGACGTATTTCACCAGCATCATGCGCGAGGATCGCAGCGTCCTGGAGTTCATCGACTCCGACTACACCTTCCTCAACGATCGGGTGGCCAAGCTCTATGGCATCACCGGCGTCGTCGGCGCGCAGTTCCGCAAGGTCCAGCTCACCGATCGCAATCGCGGTGGCCTGATGGGGCAGGGAGCGATCCTGGCGCTGACCTCGATGCCGACCCGTACCAGCCCGGTGAAACGTGGGAAATGGGTGATGGAACAACTGCTCGGCGATCCGCCGCCGCCGCCGCCGCCGCTGGTCGAGGCCTTGGACAAGCAAGGCGACACCCACGACGTGACGAAACTGTCGCTGCGCGAACGTATGGCCCTGCACCGCGTCGACCCGACCTGCAACTCCTGCCACAAGGTGATGGATGCGATCGGCTTCGGCCTGGAGAACTTCGATGCCCTGGGGCGCTGGCGCGATCTGGATGGCGGCGGCACCCGGATCGACTCGGCCGGCAAGCTGCCGAGCGGCGCGTCGTTCGGCAGCCCGGCCGAGCTCAAACGCATCTTCATCGCCACCAAGGACAAGTTCATCGCCAACCTCACCGAGAAGATGCTGACCTATGCCCTGGGCCGGGGCATGGAACATTACGACACGCCCACCATCGACCAGATCGTCACCACCATGGCCGCCAACGACCACCGCTTCTCGGTGCTGGTGGTCGAGATCGCCCGCAGCCACGCCTTCCTCGCCCGCCGTACCGCCCGTTGATCGCGACCATCGCCTCGCGCCCTGAACAAGGAACCGTACCATGACCAAGCCTTGGCTGATCTCCCGCCGCACCGCGCTCAAAGGTCTCGGCGTCGCCGTCGCCCTGCCCCTGCTGGAGCAGATGGGCTGGGCCGAGACCCCAAAGAAGGGCGCCGTCGAGCGACCGCCCGTGCGCATGGCGTTCATGCACTACTCGCTCGGCGTCGACAACGCCAACTACTGGCCGAATCCAGCCAAGGGCGCGCCGATCTCGCCCATCCTCAAGCCGCTGGAACGGCACCTTCCCGACGTGCTGATCCTGGGCGGGCTGGCCCAGCGCGCGGCCACCGGCGGACCCGACGGTGCGGGTGATCATGCGCGTGAAGCGGGCACCTACCTCACCGGCATGCGCCTGCGCAAGACCAATGGCGCCGATATCTACAACGGCATCTCGGTCGATCAGCTCGCGGCGCAGAAGGTCGGCGCCTATACCAATCTACCCTCGATCGAACTCTCGCTCGAAGGCGGCCGCGGCTCAGGCGATTGCGACTCCGGTTATTCCTGTGCCTATTCCACCAACATCTCCTGGCGTTCACCGACCACGCCGATGGCCAAGGAGCAGCAGCCGAAGGCGGCGTTCATGCGCCTGTTCGCCGATCGCGGCGCCAGCGCCAACGAGCAGGCCAAGGCCGCGGTCGCCGCCGAGAACAAGAGCCTGCTCGATGCGGTCTATGAAGACGCCAAGGCGCTCAAGAAGAGCCTGGGGGGCAATGACGGCCGCAAACTCGATGAGTACCTCGATTCGATGCGCTCGCTGGAAAGCCGCATCCAGAACATCAGCGGCAGGGACGCCGAGGAGGCCGGCGCCGACACCAAGAAGAAGGGCGAGACGCTCAAGTTGCCCACCGGCGTGCCCAAGCTGTTCGATGAACACGCGCGCCTGATGTACGACATCATGGCGCTGGCCTTCCAGACCGACAGCACGCGCATCGCCACGCTGATGCTGACCAATGGCGGCTCCGGCCGGCAGTACCACGAGCTCGGCATCACCAGCGGACACCACGAGATCTCGCACCACGGCAACAACGCGGAAAAGCTCGGCCAGATGCGCAAGATCAACATCCACCACATGGAGTCGTTCGCCTACTTCCTCGACAAGCTCAAGGGCATCAAGGAAGGCAAGGGCACCCTGCTCGACAACTGCATGATCCAGTACGGCTCCTGCATCGCCGATGCCGACCGTCACAACCACGACAACCTGCCGATCCTGCTAGCGGGCCGCGGCGGTGGCAGCATCAACACCGGTCGCTACGTCGCCTCGTGCCGCGGCAACCTCTGCGATCTCTACATGGCCATGCTCGCGCGCATGGGCGTTGAGGTCGCGAGCTTCGGCGACGGCACCAAGCTGCTGCCTGACCTGGCCTGAACGCTGGGAAAGGAAGGCTGGCCGTGGCACGGGCGTCCTGCCAACTGTTAAGCTAAGACATCCAAAGGCAGACAATCTTTGCCACAGAGCCCACAGAGAGCACGGAGAAGAACCGTTTTCTCCATCTCTGTGCTCTCCGTGGGCTCTGTGGCAATGCCTTTCGAGGCTTCCTGATTCGTTAGCTTGATAGTGGGCAAGACGCCCGTGCTACGTGGTATCGGCCGACCATACCCATGGCGCCGGCCGGTACGCCGGGCTCTACCAAAATGCAGCGCTCATAATCCTTCGACCTCGTATATCGGCACGCTGAAGGGGCCACTCCTCAGGCGTCCTCCGCATTGATGACGGGCCGAGCGTTGGCATACGGAGCGCTTGCCTGAGCGCATGCCCGCCATTCCACAGGCCCCTGGTTTCGACCATACCCTGGCCCTGCTGCGGGATCCGTATCATTTCGTGTCCTCGATGTGCGATGCGCTGGGCAGCGATGTGTTCCGTACCCGGCTACTGCTGACCCCGACGATCTGCATGCGGGGGGCCGCCGCCGCCGAGCTCTTCTACAGCTCCGGTCATCTCATGCGCGAGGGTGCGGCTCTGCGCCGGGTCGAGAAGACCCTGGTGGGAAAGGGTGGCGTCCAGGGGCTCGACGATGCGGCCCACCGCCATCGCAAGGCGATGTTCCTGGAGATCCTGACCGCCGATCGGGTGCACGAACTCAGCAGCAGGGTGCGCGCGGAGTGGGCGCGGCGGACCGTGATGTGGCGGCGTGATCGGCCGATCCGCTTCTACGATGTCGCCCGTGAACTGCTGATGCAGGAGGTCTGCGCGTGGTCGGGAGTGCCCCTGCCGTCCGACGACCTCGCCCGCCGCACGGCAGAGGTCGCCGCGCTCTTCGATTACGCCGGTTCCATCGGGCCCCTGCACTGGTGGGCGCGCTGGGCGCGCAAGCGCTGCGAGCGCTGGATGCGCACCATGGTCCACGAGGCACGTGAAGGTCGCCTGCAACCGCCACGTGACAGCGCCCTCCACCACATCGCCTTCCATCAAGACCTCTCAGGCCAGCTGCTCCCACCGGAGATCGCCGCGGTCGAATTGCTGAACGTCATCCGGCCGACGGTCGCGGTCGCGGTCTACCTGGTCCAGGCGATGCACGCGCTGCATCGGCATCCACATAGCCGCTCAGCGATCGTCGCCAGCCGCGCCCCTGATCGCGCGCAGGTGCTCGCCTTCGTCCAGGAGGTGCGGCGTTGTTATCCGTTCTTTCCCGCGGCGATCGCGCGGGTGCGCGCGGATTTCACCTGGCAGGAGTACCCGTTTCCACGCCACCACCGCGTCCTGCTCGATCTCTATGGCACCAATCACGATGTCCGCGCCTGGAGCGATCCCGCAGCGTTCCATCCGGAACGTTTCCTGGAGCGTCCGGATGATGATCCCTCATTCGTCCCGCAAGGCGGCGGCGATCGCCAGGTCACTCATCGGTGCCCAGGGGAAGCCTTAGCCATCGAGCTGATGACCGTCACCGTCGATCATTTCGCCCGCACCACCTCGTGGCGGGTGCCTGATCAGGATCTGACGCTCGACGACCGCCATATGCCGGCACTGCCGCGCAGCGGAATGCTGGTCTGCGGACGCTGAGTCAGGAAAAGAGTTCGATCGGGGTTCTTCCAGTGGGAAAGAACCGACATCGCAGGTCGCAGGGCATTATTTTCGGTTCCTCGGCGTGATGAGTGGGTTGGGAAACTGCAAGCACGTGGTCCGCTCTCAGAATCCATTGGAGAAACGCTGGCCGCAGAGGGCAGAGACGCAGAGGAAGACAAGAAGAGGGGCTTTTCCCCTCTGCGTCACTGCGTCTCTGCGGCCCGATCCTCTCTCATTGACGGCACTGCACCCACTGATCACGCCGCAGAGCCTTATTTACCCGCGGTCTTTGGCGGCGTGTCCTTGCCCATGAGCTTGGCGAGGAACTCCTCCCATTTTACGATCGCCTGGCGACGTTTGGACTTGTCCATCTCGGCGTCGTAGGCGCTTTCCTGGATCGGCGCGAGCGCCGCGAAGGCGGCCTTGCGGACCTCCAGCTCGTCGTCGTCGAGCGCTTTGACCAGGGCGACCAGCAGGGGGGGATCCTGGTAGAAGCCCTTGATCTGGAAACGGATCGCGGTGGTCAGCCCCTGCACCACCAGCAGCTTCTCGGCCATCTCCCACTTCTTCTGGTCGAGGACGAAACACGCGGTGTCCTGCGCCGACTGGAAGCGGACATTGACCCCGGTGTTGAGGCTGGCGAAGGCCGCGGCACGCACGTCGGCCTCCTTGTCCTTCACCTTCTTGGCCAGTACCGCGGTGATGCCATCGCCCATCAGTGCGCGCTCGCAGACCTTGGCGGCCCGGACCCGCACCGCGGCCTCCTTGTGGTCGAGCAGCTCCTTGACGATCGAGGCGGCCTGGAAGCCGCCGACCAGGGCCAGGGCGTCGGCCCCGGCGTCATCGACGCCGAGCTTCTTGGCGTTCTTGGCGATCGGCTTGAGCAGGTCGGTCTCGGCCGCCGACAACGGCATGGTCTTGTGGCGTTGGCGGATCGCCCACTGGATGGTCTCATCATTGCTCGGTGGATGATGCGAGGTGTGCCCCAGCCCGACGATCTCACGGTAGATCAGATTGATGCCCTGATCCTTGAAGCGGCGATAGGTGTCGCGCGAGCCGTTCTTATGGGCGTCATCGTCATCCAGACCCATGACCATGTAGAAGTCCGGTAGATCCATCTTGGGATCCTTGGCCTGGAACCCGCGTTTGTAGACGCCACTCCCGTAGACCACCGTGGCGGCGACGATCTCCGGCTTGGCCAGGCCGAAGACGCCTGAGAAGTTGCCGCCCGAGCTCATGCCGAAGGTGTAGACGCGGCGCGGATTGATGGCGTGCTTCTTCAGCGCCCACTGCGCCAGCTTGGTCACCGGCGCGACGTCGGCTTCCTCCTCCCAGCCTTCACCCTGCGATTTGGCGCCGAGCACGACGTAGCCGTCGAGCAGCTTCAAACCCTTCATGATGCGCACGACGTTGTTGGCTTCGTGGGAAGCCTGACCGCCTTTGCCATGGAAGCAGAGGAACAGTCCGAGCTGCTTGGCCGGATCGGTGGTGTCGGCCGGAGGGGCGTTTTTCGGCACCTCGATGGCGTATTTGATGATGAACTTCTCGCTGCCCCCCGGCGTGACGTCCTGATCCTTCAACTCGCCTTCGACCAGGGCGAAGAGTGGGGTGCAGGTCAGCGCCAGGGTGAGGATGGCGGCGCGACGGAGGATGATCGAGAGGGCCACGTGAACTCCCAGGCAAGTGGATACAAAGCTGCGGCTGATTGCCGGGCTCGGGGCCATCCTGTCAGGAAATCCGGCCGCCGGGTGGCGGCGCCAGGGCCCGGAAGGTGGCGGAATCCAGGCGTCGCTGCCCGGTCAGCAGGCTGATCAGTGGGCCGGTCATCACCGTCGTCACCAGCGCCATCAGCACCAGCATGGTGAAGATGGTGGGTGAAAGGATCCCCATCTCGAAGCCGATGTTGAGCACCACCAGTTCCATCAATCCGCGCGTATTCAACAAGGCGCCAAGCAGCCAGGCGTCGCGCCAGGCGATGCCGCCGGACAGCCGCGCGGCGAAGGCGCCACCGACCAGCTTGCCGAAGACCGCGACCGCGATCACTCCTAGGCAGATCAGCCACAGGTGGCCCTGATCGAGCAGACCGATGTGGGTGCGCAGTCCGGTCAAAGCGAAGAACAACGGCAGCAGCACCAGCTCGCTGACATATTCGACGCGGTCGCTGGCGCGTCCGCGCAGCGCCGGGTTCTTCGGCATCACCACGCCGGCGAAGAAGGCACCGAACAGGGCATGGATGCCGATGACCTCGGTGACCATCGCCGAACACAGTACCACCAGCAGCATGATCGCCATCCAGGTACGTTCGTCGCCACGCGCGGCCTGCGCTTCCAGCACACGCGTCAGCAGCGGCCGCACCACCAGCATCATCACCAGCAGATAGACCACGGTCAGGCCCACGGTGGCGGCCGCGGCGGTGAGCGGTCCGGACTTGGCGATCGCCACCACCAGCGCCAGCAGGCACCAGGCGGTGAGATCGTCGACCGCAGCGCAGGTCAGCGCCAACGCCCCGACGGTGGTATGGGTCAGTTGCCGTTCGTTGAGGATGCGCGCCAGCACCGGGAAAGCGGTGACGCTCATCGCGATGCCCATGAACAGGGCGAAGGGGACGAAGCCGATGGCCTCGCCGGCGAAGGTGGGATAGAGGAACCAGGCCGAGGCGACGCCGAGGAAGAAAGGGAAGAGCATGCTCGAGTGGCTGATCAGCACCGCGGCGTCAGCGCGCTGCTTGGCGGCGCCGGTGTCGAGGTGCATGCCGACGGTGAACATGAAGAGGATCAGGCCGATCTGGCTGAGGGTGCTCAAGGCCGCCAAGGACCACGACGGGAACAGGAAGGCGGCGCCTTCCGGCCACACCATCCCGAGCAGGGAGGGACCCAGCAGGATGCCGGCGGCGATCTCGATCACCACCCGCGGCTGGCCGAAGGGACGGAACACATTGCCGATCAAGCGGGTGAAACCGATGATCACCACGATCTGCATCAGCAGCAGGATCAGCGGTTGATGCAGTGCCGTGCTCAGCCAAGCGGCGAACGAGGTGGCGACCATCGGCGCCGGTTGGATCTGGGCGCTGGCGGTGTTCGCCGGGCCATAGGCCAACACGGCGAAGATGCCGCCACCGAAGATCAGGAGGGTGAGCAGATAGATGAGGGCGGGTCGTTTCACCAGGGTCATCCGAAGGGCCGGTAGCCTATGACCCCAGGACGACATGCCATATCGCCCTGGGGGCGGCTTCGCTGATCGGCCTGAGCCTCAGCCCGCTCAGCCGATGCTGTTAAGAGCTGGTTTCATAACCCATCCCTACTGCGCCCGGCCCTCGTCGGCTGCGGCCACGTCAGACGAACCATTTGGTGCTCAACATGGCCTACGGCCATGC
>JANPIY010000575.1:0-2079 GCA_031425255.1 Planctomycetota bacterium | reverse complement strand
CCGCGCTGCGTGGCGAGAAGTGCGAGGGCGAAGCTCTTCCACGCATGCGGCGCCTGGAAGTCGGCGAGCGCGCCGGTTTCGAGAATCTCGAGCGCGGCGAGGCCGCCATTGGCGATGAAGCCGAAGAGGACAAAACCGCGGCCCCAGCGCCAGAGCGCGACGCCGGTGAGCGCGCTGCCGATCAACCCGAACCAGACAAAGGCGCGCAGCGGATCGCCGCCGAGCAGGACGACGAGGCTGTGGAGCAGATCGACGCCGAGCGGGTAGGTGAGGGGATGCCCGGCGAAGATGGGGTTGTCCGGCCAGAACGGCGCGCCATTCGCAATGAAATGGATGTAGGTGAGATGGAGCGAGAGGTCGCCGAGGTTGTTCGGCGAGAGGACCATGATCTCGTCGCCCTGCACGAAGACGACCCACAGGAAAATGCGCAGCGCGACGAGGGCGAAGGAGACGATCGCGACCCACTCCCACGCGGTCGGTGGAGTCGTGGCGACGCGTTGCGTGCGGCCTTCCCAGAAAGTGGCGAAAGCGACGAGCAGCCCGGCGCTGAGGGACATGCCGGCGGAGGCGGAGTTCAGCCCGCCGCCGAAGAGGCCGAGCACGACGGCGAGGAGCGCGGAGGTACTGGCGGCGTAGAGGATGGCGGCGACGAAGTTCATCGGGCCTCCTCGGGTTCCGCGGGCAGTTTCACCTCGCCCGGTGTGAAGGCGGTCGCCTGCGGGCCGACCAATCCGGCGAAGGTGCGGGTGTGCAGATAGACGGTGGCGCGGTTGTCGGAGTTGCCGCGGAGTCGAATGGGGAACTTATAGTAGTCGAGCCGGAGTAGCGGCTCGATCTGCTCGATGAGCGGTTCATCGATGATGAGGAAGTCGGCGTCGAGCGGCTCGGGGAGTTGATCGAAGCTCGGGAAATCGACGCGCGGGAAATCGGCGAGGAGCCAGACCCAGGGATATTGCTCGGCGACGACGAGGTGTCCGCGCAGGTGGTAGTTGAGCGGGCTGCGCCGGGCGAGGGTGCGTAGCGGGCCGAGGAACTGGTTCGCGTCGGGGAAGGTCTGGACGTAAACGTAGGGCTCGCGGTCGTCGGTGTAGTTTTTGAAATTGAGCGTGAGCGCGAGGCCGAGCGAACTGACGCCGAGCAGCGCGGCGATGACCCCGAAAGTCCAGCGGTCAATGATCTCCGCGGCGCGCACGACGGCGAGGCCGAAGACGAAGTGGAACGGCCACAGCAGCGTAATGAGGCACCACGGCGTCTTGTAGGGGATGCGACTGTAAGCGATGAGCGCGCCGAGTCCGGCGATGGCGAGGTAGCGGGCGATGCGCGGCTGGTGCGGCGCGAGCAACCAGAAGCTCGCAAGCAGCCCGGCGAGCGCGGGCCATTCGTAGCGCCCGAGGAGTTGCAGCCAGTAATACCATTCCTTTTCGTGCCCGGATTTCTGCGCCGTGCCGGTGTGGACCCACGTGGCGAAAGTTTCCCACAGCCCCGGGATCGAGGACCAATCGAGAAACCCGCCCGAGTAGAAGAAGATGATCAGGAAGAGGCAGACGGCAGCGACGGTGAGCGTGTCGCGGAGGGAGATTTTCCATTCGCCAAAACGCCACACTGCGGAGGGCGAGAGCTTTTCAAACGCCAGCAAGCACGGCACGGCGAGGAGAAAGGCGATGATGTGGATGACGTAGGTTTCCTTGGTCAGGACGAGCCCGGTGATGCCAAGCGCGACGGCCCAGAGGTAGCGGCGTTCGCCGAAGCGCCACAGACCCGGTAGGCCCCACGCGATGATCAGGAGGAAGAAAACCATCCACGTCTCGTGAATGGCGTAGCGCCCGTAGAAGACCATGCCCGGCGAGACGGCCATGGCGAAAGCGGCGAGCAGGCAGGCGCGTTCGTCGAAGTAGCGGCGGAAGGCGAGCATCAGCGCGATGCAGGCGGTGCTCAGCAGGACGACGGGCAAGCGCAGCGCCCACTCGCTGCGACCGAGGAGCGTCTGCGAGACGAACAGCGCGTAGAAGTGAAGCGGCCCGTGGAAGTTCGTCGGGTCGTAGTGGTAGTAGCCCTGGCGCGTCATCTGATCGACGAACC
>JANPIY010000574.1:0-5181 GCA_031425255.1 Planctomycetota bacterium | reverse complement strand
TCCTTGCGTTCCCTGGACTTGTCCCGCTTCAGCGGGGCCTGGATCAGGGCTGCTCTTCAATGCTGTAAACCTGAATTGTTTAGCCGCAGAGACGCAGAGACGCAGAGGTGAGAAACACCCTGCTTTGCCTTTCCTCTGCGTCTCTGCGTCTCTGCGGCCGATTTGTCGTCATTAGCTGGACAGCATTGGCTGCTCCCCCACCTCCGCTGAAAACCTCCAAGTCCGGTGGGCCTTCGCCTTTCCATCCCGTTCTGCCCGCACATGCCCGGCCACGGCAACAGGGTCAGCGGTTTCCGCATGCTCGTAGCCACCCCATCGATGGTGGCTGCCCGTGTGGCGATCCCTCCGCCTCCCCAGCCGCCCGTACAGGACGCCCCATGCGCTCATCCACCTGCTCCTCGCCCTCGTCCGATCCCACCTCCGGCCGCATGGTCGGGGGACGTCATCGTGCTCCGGCGTGGTGCACGCTCATCATCGCACTCGCCTGCTGTCTGCTGGCAGGCGAGGTCAACGCCGCTTCCATGGTGCCCACCGGCTTCCAGATGCGCGAGTTCGGTGGCACGCTCGATGTGGTGGCGCAGGCCATCGCCGCTGATGGACGGGTGTTCATCGCCGAGAAGGCCGGCCGCATCCGGGTGCTGGAAAACGACGTCCTGGTGACGGCGCCACTCATCACTCCCGGCGAATTCCTCTCGACCATCGACACCAGGAATGAGCGCGGCTTGATCGGCATCGCGCTCGATCCGGATTTTGCCACCAATCACTACATCTATGTGCATTACACCTTCGCAGCGAATGGCACCGCGCCTGCCCGCAACCGCATCAGCCGGATCACCGAGGCCAACAATCGCCTGGTCGCTGGCAGTGAAATGGTCCTCCTCGACCTCGATCCACTGAATGCCACCAAACTGATCCATAACGGTGGGGCGCTGAATTTTGCTTTGGACGGCACCCTGCTGGTCGCGGTCGGCAACAACGACATCGCTGGCAGCGCGCAGAGCCTCGGCTCGCTGAGCGGGAAGATCCTGCGCATCAAACGCAATGTCCCCAGCAAGCGCAGCGATGGCACCTACGACTACCCGAGCGACAACCCGTTCGTCAGCAATGCAGCGGTGGGAGCTCGCTACAAGGCGATCTATGCCTACGGCTTCCGCAATCCGTTCTCGGCGGCGGTCCAACCCGTTACGGGCAAGTACTACGCCAACGACATCGGGGAATACACCGCTTCGTGGGAGGAGATCAACGACGTCCTGCCGGGTGCGAACTACGGCTACCAGGCCGGCGTCGTCCCCAAACAAGCACCGCTCTTCACCTATCACCGCAATGGCCACACGGCGTCATTTCCCAGCGGCCCCAACCTGGCGATCACCGGTGGCGCCTTTCATCCACCCGGCAGTTCGTGGCCCGCGTCCTATCACGGAAGATATTTCTTCTGCGACTTCAGCCAGGGAACCTCGGGCTGGATCCGCTACCTCGACGGCGATCCGATGACTTCCAACAGCGATAAAAATGGCGTGACGTACTTCGTCAATAACGTTGATCATCCCCTCGATCTTAAATTCAGCGCCAGCGGCGATCTCTATTACCTCACACGCGGCTCGGCGCCCAGCAATGACGCGTCGACGAGTGGCAAGCTGGTCAGGGTCCGCTACCTGGGTGGCCCTCTGCCGGTGCCCAACCGCTTGGCCTTCACCAGCACGCCGACGGCGGTGGGAGCCAATGTGACGCTGGCAGCAGTGCGGGTCGAGGTGCGCGACGCGGCCAATGTGCGGGTGCCGGGTGCCGTCCACGCGGTGACGCTCGCCCTGCAAGCCAACCCCGGCAGCGCGACGTTGAACGGGACCAAGACGGTCAACGCGGTCGATGGCGTCGCGACCTTCAGCAACTTGAGCATCAGCGCTGCGGGCACCGCCTACACCCTGCGGGCGACCTCAGGAACCCTGACGGCCGCGATCAGCTCACCCATCAACGTCCTCGGTAGCGTCGCCACGCCGGTGATCGGGCCATCGAGCCCGGTCTGGTCGGGGCCGGTGCATGTCACCATGACCTGCGCCACTCCAGGAGCAGTGATCCGCTATGTGGTGGTGCCGAGCGGCGATGCCAGCGTTCCCGGCAGCAGCTCGCCGATCTATGATCCCGCCGCGCCGCCACTGGTCGCCGCCAGCAATCGGACGGTGAAGGCCATCGCCACCCTCACGGGTCTGACCACCAGCGCGTTGGCCCAGATGACCTATACCGGCATCGGCCCCACGCCCTACGGGCTGCAAACACGTCCGCCGCGTCCGGCCCTGACGCTCAGCCAGACCGCGCCACCGACGCGACTCTCCGACACCGGCCTGCTCGCAGCGTCCTTCGGCGCGAGCGGTTCCTTGGCGGTCGCCAACGGACTGATCCCCTACCAGGTCAACAGCCCGCTGTGGTCGGATGGTGCGCACAAGCAGCGCTGGATGAGCCTGCGCAACGGCAGCCAGATCGATTTCAACGCCACCGGCGAGTGGAGCTTTCCCGACGGCACGGTGCTGGTCAAACATTTCGACCTGCCGATCGACGACACCGATCCGACCAGGCTCAAGCGCCTGGAGACCCGCGTCCTGGTCATTCCCGACGGCGGCGTCGCCAACACCTATGGCCTGACCTACAAGTGGAATGCCGCCGGCACCGACGCCGAGCTGATCAACGAAACCCTGCACCCCAGCGGCCTCGACGAGACCCAGACCATCACCACCAGCAGCGGCACGCGCACGCAGGTCTGGCACTACCCCAGCCGCGGCCAATGCATGGAGTGCCATACTCCGGCATCCGGCGTGGTCCTGGGACTGAAGACCCGCCAGCTCAACGGCAGCATGCTCTACCCCGGCACCGGCGTCAGCGATCATCAACTGCGCACCTTGAACTACCTGGGCCTCTTCAAGACCAACATCGGTGACGCGCCACCGGCGACCATGAGCGCCACCTACCACAAACTCGTGCCGGTGAAGAAGCAGGCCGGGGACACCCAGGCCGTCCTTGAGAACCGCGTCAAATCCTACCTCGATTCCAACTGCGCCATGTGCCACCGTCCGGGCGGCGTGAATGCCGCCTGGAGCGGCTTGTATGGAACCGCGATGGCCAGCCAGGGCCTGATCAACGTCGCACCGACTGCAGGCCACCCGCTGATGGAGCCCGATTCCGTGCTGGTCAAGCCGGGCGATCTCACCCATTCCTGGCTCTACGCGCGCGTCCATTCCACCGTCAAGGAAGTGGCGATGCCGCCGCTCGGCCGCAATGTGCGCGACCAGGACGCCGATGATACCATCGCGGCGTGGATCAATGGCCTGCTGCCACCACTCGATCGCCTGACCATCTCGCCTGGAAACCGCACCGTCGCGCTGGGCACCAGCGGGCAGTTCTCGGTGGTCGCCAAGCGTGCCGATGGATCGGTCATCACGCCGAATCCGCCCTTCGTCTGGTCGACCCTGGGTGCGGGTGGCGGCATCGCCGCAAACCCGGCCAACAGCGCCATCGCCGTTTTCAGCGCCACCGCCGCCAGCGGCATGGTCAAGGTCATCGCCCGGACCACCGTCGCTGGCGTCACCAAATCGGCGGAAGTCTGGGTCACCCTCGCCGCCGGCAGCACGCCGGTCTTCACCAGCGTGGTGGTGAGCCCCGCGACGGCCACGGTCGCGGCGGGCGCCACCAGGACCTTCACCGCCCTGGCCAGGGACCAGAGCGGTACGGCGCTCACGACCCAGCCGCCGATGACATGGAGCGTGAGCGGTACTGGCGGCGCCATCAGCGCCAGCGGGGTATTCAGCGCCACCGCCGCCAGCGGGACGATCACCGTCACCGCCACCGCTACGGTCGGCGCCGTCACCAGGACCGGGAGCGCCATGGTCACCCTCGCACCGGCGTCGCCGGTCTTCACCAGCGTGGTGGTGACGCCGGCCACATCATCGGTGACGCCAGGCGCCAGCGCGGCGCTGAACGCCAGCGCCCGCGATCAGAACGGCACCGCCCTGGCGAGCCAGCCGACCTTCAGCTGGCAGACCAGCGGCGGCGGCACCATCGCGGGGACGGGAATGTTCTCGGCGACCACGATCGGTGGCCCCTTCACCATCACCGCCACCGCCACCGTGGGTGGCGTGACCAGGAGCGGCACCGCCACGATCACGGTCGTTGCGGCGGCCACCGCGGTGGCGATCAACTTCCAGCCCGCCGGTGCGCCCACCGTCGCCGGCTACCTGGTCGATAGCGGCAAACCGTTCGGTGATCGCGGCAACGGCCAGCGCTATGGCTGGAGCAGCGAAACCACCAGCGTTCCGCTGGACATCTCGAGCACGACGCGCGACCGCAATCTGACCAGCGACCAGTTGCGCGACACCTTGGTGCACATGCAGAAACCCGGCCTGGCGGCGAACTGGAAGATCGCGCTGCCGAATGGCCACTACCAGGTGTTCGTGGTCGCCGGCGACCCCAAGGATGTCGACAGCGTCTACCGCATCTCGGTCGCCGGCATCCCGGCGGTGGCCGGCACCCCCAGCGCGACCGGCCTGCACTGGTTCGAGTCCCTCGGCCTCGGCGGCATCACCGTCCAGGTGACCGATGGCCATCTACGGGTGACCAACGGCAGCGGCGCGGTGAACAACAAACTGTGCTTCATCGAGATCGTGCCCATAGGCAGCGGGAATGGCTGAGGCCTCGTCATCATCCCGAGCTCACGGGATGATGTGATGATGTGTCCAGTGCCATCGGCGGTGCCTCGATACCCGGACCCGCAGGACAACCAACGGGGATGAAGAGGATGGAAGGGATGGCTCCAGTGATGACGAAGGCCCGCGTGGTCCGCAAACCATCCCTTCCCATCCTCCCCATCCCCGTTGCTCTCGTTTAGTTTTTTATCTCGGGCTGGTCAGGAGCACACGCGCCAAGGATGGCGGCAGCGCACATGCGGAGCTTGGCATCCCAGTGCATCGGTGACGGGGAGCGGCTGAGGCCTGGGAGCGCCGACATCAGTCGGCAAGTTGGTATGCTCGAGAGCATGCAGCGAACGACTTACCCAACTGAAGTCGGCGCTGCCAGCGTGGCTAACCCCCAGCGAAGGTTTTCACGTCGTCGACACCATCGAGGTTGCGTAACTCGGCGCCGCTCACCGTGCGCGTGATCATGCCGCACAACGTCTTCCCGGGTCCGAGTTCCCAGAAG
>JANPIY010000573.1:0-10515 GCA_031425255.1 Planctomycetota bacterium | reverse complement strand
AAAAGGGCACCGTCGTATCGGCGATGCCGTGGAAGATGATCGTCGGTGGCGCGCCGGCGACGATATGGTGCGCGGGTGAGATCTGCTCGGGTGGGCGCCGAGGACTTCTTCGGACAAGCCGGTGCCGAAGCCTGCGAGTTTCAGACCCTCGAGCGGAGCCATCACCAGCCCGGGATTGAACAGCACCAGGGCGTTCGGTGCGGCACTGATCGCAGGATCCTCGTCTTTTTCGTCGAATTCGCCGATCAGCGCCGCCGCCGTCGCCAAGTGGCCGCCTGCCGATCCGCCGGCAGCGGCGATGCGCGTGGGATCGATGCCGAGCATGGCGGCGTGGGCACGCACCCAGCGGATCGCCGAGCGGGCATCGGCGATGCACGCGGTCGGCTTGACCTGGTGTCGGGCCTTCACCCGGTAATCGGCGGCAACCGCCACCATGCCGCGTGCCGCGAAATGACGACACTGGGTCTCGAACTGCTGCGGTGATCCCGACTGCCAACCGCCCCCGAAGAAGAAGACGATGGCGGGCCGTGTGCTGGTCGCTGCTGCGGCAGGGGCGAAGATCCACAAGTTGAGCGTGGTCCCGGTGACGGTCTTGTAGGCCTCGACCCGCGCCCCGGCCATCGTTGGTGGATAGGCCAATCCACCCCGCGCCTCACCCGCAGTGAGACCGGGTACGACGCTCATCATGGCGATGGCCAGCTGCAGGAATGGACGTGGTGACATGATGAGGCGACCCATGCGCTCGCGGAAGACGGCGAGATGCGGGACGAGCGGTGGAAGGTCCCGCGGGCTCATGGCTCCGATTTCCATCGCCACAGCGGAGAGGGCGTGCGGCTGGCGGCGAACAGCTCCTTCGCCTGGGCGACCGCCTCCGGACGTTGGCTGGCGAGGTTCCTGGCCTCCCCTGGATCCTGGTCCAGGTCATAGATCTCGATCGGGCCATCGAGTGAGCGGTCGAGGCCGAGCTGGATGGCTTTGATGGCGCCGAACCGCAGCGCGCGCTTGCCACCACCTTCATAGAATTCCCAATACAGATGCGTGTGCTCACGCTGGCCATCCTTGCCGAGCAGTGTCGGCACGAGGCTGATGCCATCGCAAGGCGTGGGCGTCCGCGCACCACTGAGCTCGCACAGGGTGGGTAGGAGGTCCCAGCCGGCGCTGAGGTGGTCGCTGGTACGCCCGGCGGCGATGGTGCCCGGCCACCAGCAGATCGCTGGGCTGCGGATACCGCCTTCGTAGAGGTCGCGTTTGACGCCGCGCAGCGGTCCGCTGGATTTGAAGTCAGCCTCCAGATGCCCGCCTTCGTTGCCCGCGCCGTTGTCGCTGGTGAAGATCACCAGGGTATTGCGCTCGAGGCCGAACTGCGTGAGCAGATCGACCACGCGGCCGACGTCGCGGTCCAGGCGCGAGATCATGGCGGCGAAGGTCGCCTTGGGCTCCGGCTCGGTACGGTAGCTCTTCTGGGTGCGGATCGGGCGGGGTTCCTCGACCAGCCCACGGTAAGGGGCCTTGTCGGCCTCGGGCGCATACAGGCTGGCGTGCGGAGTCGTCACGCTCAGGTGCAGGAAGAAGGGAGCCCGTTTGTTCGCGGTGATCCATGCCAATGCTTCGGCGATGATCAGTGGATGGGCCTCCTGGTCGCCGTCGTGCCTATGATTGTTCGGATACTCGAGTCGCTTGCCATTACGCACCAGGAAGGGGGGGAATGGGCTGTGCGCGGCCCCGTGCGAGAGATAACCGAAGAAGTGGGCGAAGCCGGAGTCGTTGGGCAGGGTCAACGCCTGATCGCTGCCGTAGAAGCCGGACTTGCCGATCATCGCCGTGCGGTAACCGGCGGCATTCAGCAGGGTGGGGAGCAGGACCTCGTGCGGATCGGGTTTCTCCTGCAGTTTGCCGTTGCCGCGGATGCGGCAGTGGCCGGTATGCAGACCGGTGAGGATGGTGCTGCGTGAGGGGCCGCACACCGTCGATCCCGCGTAGTGCCGGGTCAGCCGCAGCCCCTCGCGTGCGAGGCGATCGAGCACCGGCGTCCGGATGGTTTTCTGGCCATAGCAGCCGAGGTCGCCGTAGCCGAGATCATCGGCGAGGATGTGGATGATGTTCGGACGCTCGGTCGCGGTGAGGCTCGCCATCACGGCCGCGACGAGCAGGATGCAGAGGCGCATAGGCATCCTTGGAAAGCCCTCGTGGACAGCAGGCCTGTGATGTATGGCTCGAATCTCAGCAGTACGCCGGGCAGCGTACTGGATGCAGGTATGGGCGGCGGGCAGATTCTTACCGGCTTGCTTGCAAATGTTTCTGGCGCAGACCATTGCCCACGTCCAGCTCGCGGCGGAATAGCCGTAAGATCGCCCGTCCAAGGTCATAGGAAGCCCATGACGCATCCGTCTCGCATCTCGGGAGCGCCGTCTTCAGCCGGCCAGGTGGCTCCCCGCGGTCGGTCGGTCACGACCAGCCCCTGCCGGCTGCAGCCCAATGCTGTCAAGCTAACGAAGAAGAATCGGCCGCAGAGACGCGGAGACGCAGAGGAAAGGCAAAGCAGGATCTTTTTCGTCTCTGCGCCCCTGCGCCTCTGCGGCCAAATATATTGGCTTATTAACAGCGACACTGCCGTGCGCGGCCACTTGATCAGCTTCACGGTGGACGCTGGTTTCGCCGCTCGCCGAGCCGGGTTAGCCTCACGCCCCATGAAGGGGCCCGAGCGCACTCGCGATCCGCACGTTGGCGACCGAGGGGTCTCCTGCGAGACAGCCCGGGTCGCAAAAGCACCTCGGGCCAGCGCCATGAAGGAGACCCGCACATGACGCCTGGGGATCTCGACCATTTGGCGATCAAGGCGCAGGCTGGCGACCGCGACGCCTTCCGCGACATCGTGCTGGCGACCCAGCGCGAGCTGGCGATCAGCGTGGCGGCGCATGCGGCGTCCCGCGAGCTGGTCGAGGAGGTGCTCCAGGAGACCTACGTCACCGCCTTCGAGAAGCTGTACCAGTACCGTCCGCAGGGGACCCTGCGTCCTTGGCTGCGCACCATCGCGCGCAATCACCTCTTCGCCCACTGGCGTGAACGCCGCCGCCTTGCTGAATTCGATGGCGACGCGCTGGAGACCCTGATCGCCGATGACGGCCTCGACGGTCTGGATCATGATGACGAACGGCGCGAGCTGGAGAGTGCGCGCCTGGCGCTGTGCCTCGAACACCTGCCGGAACGGGCGCGCACCATGCTCGAGCGACGCTACTGCGAGGAACAGCCGCTGGCGCAATTGGCGCAGCAGTTCAAACGCTCGGCAGCGACGCTCAGCGTCACGCTCTTCCGTCTGCGCGAGCAGTTGCGTCGCTGCGTGGAGCGTTCGACATGACCATACGTGATGAGGATCTCGTCCTGCTGGTGGACCGCTACCTCGATGGAGAGCTGTCGCGCGAAGAGCGCGGACGTCTGGCCGGGGATCCCACGCTGGTGCAGCGCTTCATTGCCGAGCTGCGTTTCCAGGGACGGGTGGGTGGCCTGCTCCGCCAGGACGGCCGCGATCTGTTGGATCACGTCGACGACGCGCTCGACCTGGGCACCTCCACCGGCCTTGCCGATCGCGTGCTGGCGCGCATCGGGCCACGACGGAGGACCCGCTGGTGGCTGTGGGTGGTGGTGCCGGCGCTGGCCGCGGGTCTTGCGGTGGTGGTGATGTTCAACCTCGGCACCGCATCGGGGGTACTGGTCGCGGTCGCTGACGGCGGCAAGGCGGCGCAACCAGCGGTCGATCTGAAAACCGGTGCGCTGCTCACGCTGGATGTGAACCAGGAGGCCCAGGTCGCCTTTCAAGACGGCACCCGCATGGAGCTGGGCGCGACCTCGGCGGTCCGCCTGTCGGGCATCGACCAGGGTGGCGCGCGCATCTCCCTGGAAAATGGCTCGATCTCCGCCGAGGTCGCCAAGCAGCCGCAGGGCTCGCACTTCCAGGTCGCGACCAAGGACGCGCTGCTCACCGTGCTCGGCACCAAGTTCACCGCCACCAAGATGCCGTGGGGCACCCGGGTGGAGGTCAGCGAGGGTCGCGTGCGCACCCGCCGTTCGAGTGACGGCAAGGAAGTCGAGGTCGCTGCCGGGAGCCGCGTCGATATCGGCCGTGGTCCCATGACGCTGCAACCGATCCGCCCGCCAACGCTGGCGAGAGCGCTGCAGTTGGAACCCAGTGCCGATGCGGTGGTGGTCGGCGGCAGGTATGGCGATGAGAATCGCGGCCTGCGGCCCGGCCATGTGGTGACCAGCGCGAAGACCAGGCCGGATGAGCGCCGCGAATACTACCTGACCTTCGATCTCACCCAGGTCCGTCAGGCGCCGGCGCGCGCCGAACTGCATCTGCACCTGAGCCTGCTCAAACGCACCGGCCTGAAGCTGCACCTCGCCCAGGTCGATCAGAGCTGGCAGGAGACCACCATCACCTGGAACAACCGCCCTGCCCGCGGGGGACCACTGGCGAGTTGGACCCCGGATGCTCGCGACACGCCGATCGACCTGACCGCGGCGGTGGCGGCCCACCTGGGTACGATACTGAATGTATGCCTGTACCTCGACGCCGCGGAGAAAGCCGATGCCATCGTCGGCTTCCATACCCGGGAAGCACCGCCGTTGCTGCGACCGCGGCTGGTGCTCGTCCCTTAGAGTTGGTTTCATAACCCATCCCTACTGCGCCCGGCCCTCGTCGGCTGCGGCGGCGTCAGACGAGCCATTTGGTGCTCAACATGGCCTACGGCCATGCCTCCGCTCCAAACGGCCCGTCTTCCTTGCCTCGCTCGACGATGGCTCGGGCTCGCTACGGGATGGGTTATGAAACCAACTCTTAGCTCACGGCCCGAGATGCTCTGACGGGTGCTCGCAGAATCCCGCGACCGCTCACTTCCGGACTGGCTTCTGTCCCAGCAACCAGGGCACGATGCGCTGGAGGTATTCCTCGTCCTGGACGGTCGCCTGCAGGGCCGCGGTAAAGGGCGAGCGATCATCCAGGCGTGCGATGGCGTTCGCTGCGGCCAAGCGTACCGGCCACGCGGCCGCCGAGGTCAACACATCATTCAGCACCCTCACCGCATGGGCATCGGGGCGGCGGCGCAGGATGCTCTCAGCGGCGGCGACGCGTATGGCTGGATAAGTGTCGTCGAGCAAGCTGGCGAGCGCGGTCGGCTCCTGCGGTAGGAGGGCGGCACACGCCGCGCCCCAATAACGGATCACTGGATGGGCATCGGCGACCGCGACCGCCACCGTGGCGGCATCACGCTGGATCTGCATACGTTCGATCATAGGCAGGAGCCGTTCCAGGGGATAACGACCGGCATCGGCGGCATAGGTCATCGGTGGCTGCGCGCCGCGCAGATCGGCCATCAGTGGTTCGGGCAGGAAGCCCGTATCGCGGATCGCCAGCAGCTTGGCCTGTAAGGCCGCACGCAGCCGCGCCAAGTCCGGACCGCGGACCGGATCGGCGGCCAGGTTCACCACATTATCTGGATCACCGATCGCGTCGTAGAGTTCCTCCACCGCCTTGGGCTGGAAGAAGGCCGCCTGTGCGGGGGACAGCGAACCGGCGGCGAAAGCGTCGGCCCAGGCCTTCATCGACGCCGCCCTCCACTGGTAGTCGAGATATTGCCCGTGGGGCACCAGCGGCTGGTAGTTGCGGATGTAGACGAAACGGCCGTCGTAGACCGCGCGCGAGCTGTCGTAACGTTCGTCCATGCGCTCCCGGAAGGCGAAGCCGACCTCGGGCGCGGCCGAGCACTGGGCGCCAGCCAAGGCACGCCCGTGCAGGCCGGTCGGCAACGCCACTCCGCACCAGGACAACACCGTCGGCCCCAGGTCGACCAGGCTGACCTGATCGGCGCAGACCGTTCCGTCGGCCTGTGGCGCCAGTTCCCGGAAGCGCTCGGGCACATGGATGATCAGCGGCACCCGCGTGCCGGAATCATAGAGGAAACGTTTGCCACGTGGCAGGGCGCCGCCGTGGTCGGAGTAATAGACCACGATGGTCGAATCGAGCAGGCCGGCGTCGGCGAGCTCCTGCACCTTGGCGCCGACGAAGGCATCCATCAGCGCCACCTGATCATGGTACTGGGCGAGGTCTCGACGCACCTCGGGCACGTCTGGCAGATAAGCCGGCACCCGTACGCTCGCCGGAGCGGTCTTCAACACCGCGCGCCGATGCAGACTGCTCTCATGAGTGAGGTCACAGTTGAACACCGCGAAGAACGGTTGGCCGGTTGGGCGCTGGCGCCAGTGGGCTTCCTTGCCGCAGGCATCCCACGCCTGCGAGATGCGGTCGTTGCCGACGTTGTAGTCGGTCTTGGCGTTGTTGGTGCAGTACCAGCCCGCCGCGCGCAGCAGTTCGGGCCAGTAGCGGACGTCGGCGGGGAGGTCCCAGCGGCTGCGCATGTTCTGGGTGCCGAGCGCGCTGGCGTAGCGTCCGGTGATGATCGAGCTGCGCGACGGCGCGCACACCGGCGCAGCCGCCCGCGCCTGGGTATAGCGGACGCCCTGGGCTGCCAGGCGGTCGAGCGCCGGGGTCCTGGCCAAGGTCTCGCCGTAACAGCCGAGCAGCGGTGAATTGTCCTCGCTGACGATCCAGAGAATGTTGGGCCGGTCGGTGGCGCTGAGATCGAGTGACCACAGCGCCGTGGTCATCATCAGCAGCCAAGCGGGGATCGTCATGGCGGACTCCTGGGCTTCTATGTCCGCCGGCCGGCACCCTTACAGCCCAATCCGGCGGCCCCGGACGATGGGCGTTCCTTGAACTCGGCCTGTGGCATTGAAGAACCACCCCCAGCAGGACCATCTCGGCCATGTCCACCCACCTGCATCCATCGATCGCCCGCGCCGCCGCCCTCGCCACCAACGCCCACGAAGGCCAGGTGCGCGATGACGGGGGTGGTCCGTATATCAATCATCCCGAGCGGGTGGCCGCCGCACTGGCACGCCTTTACCCAGGCGACCACGCGCTGATCGCCGCGGCGTGGTGTCATGACGTGTTGGAGGATTGTCCCCACATTACAGAGGCGACGCTGCGTCTGACCATCGGCAACGATGCGCTGGCGGTGGTGAAGGAGGTCACCAATCCCAGCCGGCACCATCCCGATCTGCCGCGCGCTGAACGCAAGGCGATGGACCGGGCGCACATCGCAACCATCAGCACCCGCGCGAAACTGATCAAGCTGGCGGACCGCGCCGACAATCTGACGGAAGGGGCGAACTCTCCCGACAGGGCCTGGCTGACGATCTATGTCGAAGAATCGCGCCTGCTCGCCGAGGCCCTGAAGGGCATCGATGAGGTGCTCGAAGATGATCTGGCGGTGGCGCTCGAACGCGCCGCCCGTGCCGCCCGCGCCTGACCTTTCCCAATGACACCACTCCTGCTTCGGAACAGCGCATGTCGAACCACGAACTGATCACCATCCCCGGCGCCAAACCGATCAAGGCCTGGGTTCGCGGCGTGCCGCTGGAGGACGAGGCGCGCAAACAGCTCGCCAACACCGCGCGCATGCCCTTCATCCATTCGCACATCGCGGTGATGCCAGACGTGCACCTGGGGCTGGGCGCCACCGTCGGTTCGGTGGTGCCGACCGTGGGGGCGATCATCCCGGCCGCGGTCGGCGTCGATATCGGCTGCGGCATGTGCGCGGTGCGCACGTCGCTGAATGCCAAGGATCTGCCGACCTCGCTCAAGGAATTGCGTGACCGCATCGAGCGGGCGGTGCCGCACGGGCGTACCGACGAGGGCGGCCGCAACGACCGGGGCGCCTGGGGCAAGCGCCCGGTGCGCGTCGACAACCTGTGGAAGGAGCACCTCGCGGCCGGCTTCACCGCGATCGTCGAGCGCACGCCCTTCCTGGCCAAGGATGGCGATTCGCAGACCCGTTCGGTGAACCACCTCGGCACCCTGGGCACCGGCAACCACTTCATCGAGATCTGCCTCGACGAGGCCGACCGCGTGTGGTTCCTGCTGCACTCGGGGTCGCGTGGCATCGGCAACCGCTTCGGCTCGTTCTTCATCGAGATGGCGAAGAAGGACTGTCGCAAGGCCGGGGTCGATCTGCCCGATCAGGACCTGGCTTACTTCAAGGAAGGCACTGAACATTTCAACGACTACGTCGCCGCAGTTGAATGGGCGCAGGCCTACGCGCGCATCAACCGTCAGGTGATGATGGAGCACCTCATCGAGATGGTGCGCACCACCTCTGGGATCCCGCCCTTCACCACCGAGGTCGAAGCGGTGAACTGCCACCACAACTACGTGGCGCGCGAACACCATTTCGGCAAGGACTGCCTGGTGACGCGCAAGGGTGCGGTGCGCGCCGGCGTCGGCGAGCTCGGCATCATTCCAGGGTCGATGGGCGCCCGCAGCTACATCGTGCGCGGCAAGGGCAACCCCGAGTCGTTGAGCTCCTGCAGCCACGGCGCCGGCCGCGCCATGTCGCGCACCCGGGCCAAGAAGCTGTTCACCCGGGAAGACCACGCCAAGGCCACCGCAGGCGTGGAATGCCGCAAGGACGACGGCGTGATCGACGAGACGCCGATGGCCTATAAGGACATCGACGCGGTGATGGCAGCGCAGTCGGACCTCGTCGAGGTCGTGCATACGCTCAAGCAGGTGGTGTGCGTGAAGGGGTAGGTCATGATCAACGTCGATGACATCACGGTGCCAGCCATGCTTGCCGCTCATCGCCGCTTCGCGCTCGATGATGCGCTGCTGCTCTTCGATCGCGACAGCGGCGACAACGCGCTGTGCAGCGGCGAAGAGACCCGCGGGCTGCGCCAGACGGCGCCGCGCGCGTTGCAGTTCGCCATCACCAACCGCTGCAACCTGGCGTGCGGATTCTGCTCGCGTGATACCGGGCTGGCGAGCCGGTGGACGGCGGAGACGGCCTTCGTCCTGCTGCGCGATCTCGCCCGCGCGGGGGTTATGGAAATCGCCTTCGGCGGCGGCGAACCCACGGTCTTTCCAGGCTTCGCCGGGCTGGTCGCGCGCCTGCATGCCGAGACCCCGCTGGCATTGGGCTTCACCACCAATGGCACGCGCTTCGATGCTGCGCTAGCCGCCACGCTGCGCGGGTCGCTCGCGCAGGTGCGCATATCCATCTATGATGAAGAGCCGTGGGCGCAGGCGCTGGATGCCGCACTCGCGGCCGGGGTGCGGGTGGGGGTCAATTGGCTGGTTACGCCGCATCGGCTGGTGGATCTGGAGAGTGTCGTGCTCGACCTCGCGGCGCGTGGCTGCCGCGACATCCTGGTGCTGTGCTATAAGGGCGCGGACCGTGCCCTCCACTTGGATGCGGCGCAGACGCGCGAACTGGGCCGCCGCATCCTGCTGCTGACAAGGGCCCTGGGACTTGGACTGCTGCTCAAGCTCGATGTCTGCTGGGGGGAGCGGCTCGAGGCAGTGCCGCAGGTGCTACGCCGTGCCGACTGCGGTGCCGGGCGCGACTTCCTGGTCATCACCAGCGATCAGCGGATGCAGCCCTGCAGCTTCCATCAACTGACCATCCCCTTCACCGATGCCGCCGACCTCCTGCGTCTCTGGCGGGAACGGCGGGCCGACCTCGCCGCTCCGGCCGATCGGCCTGGATGCGCGCGCCTGAGCGGATCCGGCCTGAACGGCCAAGGAGCGACCCTATGAAAATCCAGCTGTGGAACGCCTTCGCGAGCAACAACAGCGGCAGCTACACCATCGTCGGTGCGTTTCGCGAGGCCGGTCTGGCGGCACGCGCCGCCGAGCTGCTAACGCCCGTGCTGGCCGCGCACACGCAGTGGCATGGGTCCGAGGCGAACCCGCCGATCGCCGAGTCCCCATTGGCGATCTTCGCCCGCGCGCAGGGGGTCGATGAAGACAGCGTCGACAGCGAATGGCCGATGTACGGCGAGAGCAACATTCCGCAGGTGGCCGCCCTGGAATGGCAGTTGCTCATCCACCACAGTTACACCGCGAGCATGCCGCGCTTCTTCGGGGCCTGGATCTATGCCCTGGGTGGCAGGGTCACCTGCGAGATCGATCATGCGCATGCGCCACTGGTGTTCAGCCATGAACTGTGGCTGCCATGGGACAACCTCGGGGAGGAGAAACGCGCGCAGGCGCTGGTTGATTTCTCACGTGCGCTAGCGGAACCCACGGCAGCCTTCCGCACATTCCTCGGGGATCCGCCGCAGGCACGGGTGGTGGCATCGGCGCACGGCGGCGTGCGCCTGCTCGCCATTTATGAGGACGTGGTCGGCGGCTGCGACGCGGTCAGGGCGCTCGCGACAGGCCATGGCATGAACATGCGCATCGAGATACGCGAAGCCGATGATGCTCAGGATCCACTGACTGGCTGGCCGCCTGCACCCGCGTCATCTCCGCCAGCGACGAATCCACAGTCGTGATCAACAACGACGGTTTACAGGATGCGAGTCGCAGGGTTGGCGGGTGAAGAGCGACCTGCGGACTCCTTTCGATCTTGCCAACCTCACGCATGGAGATTTGCCGGAGGAGGTGGCCTCGTTCCCTGGTGC
>JANPIY010000572.1:0-10948 GCA_031425255.1 Planctomycetota bacterium | reverse complement strand
GGCGGATCCAGGGCCTCATCAGCCATGCCTGCGCCACCCTCGCGTCCGCCAGTGATCCGACCGATCTCACCGCCGCCCTCGGCTGGTATCAGACCTGGTATCGCCATTGCCGCTCGCCGGCGGCGAAGGCCGGTATGGAGGCGGTCCAGGAACGCATCACCCGGGTGCAGGATGCCGAACGGGTGCTGCGCGATGCCATCACCGTCCGCGATGTCGTGGCACTGCGCGCGGTGCTCACCAACTTCGCCGGCAACCCCGACCGCTTATCTACCACCACCGCGCTGGTCGACGAGGGTCAGGCCTTGCATCACGAGCTCCAGGCGGCCGCCCGCCGTTCGTGGAGCGAGCGCGTCACGCGGGCCGGCCTGATGCGCGCCCGGCTGCGCGCGGCGATGCCCGGAGCGCTCGACCACGCGATGGTGGCCTGGCAGGAGCTGCTCGCGCTCGACCCGACCGTCGCCGATGATCCCGAGCTGGCCGACCTGCCGGAGCGCGCCAACCAAGCGCGCAACCGTCAACGCCTGTTGGAGGCGGCACTGAACGCGCGTGCCCTGGGACCGCTGGAGGAAGCCTATGCGGCGATGATGGCCGCGACCGACCGTCTCAGCGATTCCGCCGAGCGGCTGGATCGCGCGCTGGTCGCACAGAGCGAACGTCGCGCCCGCCTCGAACAACTGCATGGCGAGTTGGCGGGTGTCGACCGTGCGCGCCTCGATCTGCTGGTGCCCCTGAGCGAGGAGCTGGCGGCCATCGACCCGGCCGGGCCGGCTGCGGCGAGCCTTGCCGCTGATCGGCGCCGTCTGGCCGCGTTGTCCTCGTGGCGGCAGACCATCGTCGCTGGTGAGACGGCGGATCTGGTCGTGCTCGAAGGGGCGGTGTCCGGACTGGCGTCATCGGCGGAGCAGCTCGCGGACAGCGCCGAGCTGATCAGCCGTGGCCGGGCCATCGCCCAGCGCCGGCGTGACGTGATCGTCATCCGCCTGCGCCGCTTGCGCTTCGCGGTGGCGGCGGCGGCGGCAGGCGTGGTCCTGCTGATCGGCGTGGTGGCGCGCGATAGCCGCGGTTTCGCCGCCATCGCCGCCGCCGGGGAGGCCACCGCGGCGCTGGCCGCGGCCGAGCGCTACCACGCCGGCTGGCACCTGCTACATCACGCCGCCGCCGGGGTGGAGGTGGCACGCCTCCAGGACGAGGTCATGACCGGGCGCCTGGCCGCGCTGACGGCCATGAGCGATCCGGAGCTACGTCTGCCGATGATCGAGGCTGAACTGCTCACGCCGCTCGCCCAGGCCTTGCCGACACGTCACGCGGAGCTGATCGCGTTGCGTCAGCATACCCGCCTGGAACTCGACGACCGGGCGTTCGCCACTGCCACCGCCATCCCCGATCTGAGCGCGCGCATCGCGGCGTTGTCGACCTACATCACCAGCGTCGGCGACCCGGCGCGGGCGGAGGCCGCGCGCGCCACCCTGGTGCTGGTCGAACGCGAGCGCGATGTGGTCTCATGGCAGGCGGTGACCAGCGCCACCGCACCCGAGCAGCGTCTGGCCGCCATCGCCGCCTACCTCGCGCTGCCGGCACCCCGCCACGCCGCCGAAGCGGAGCGCAAGCGCGAGGAGACCCTGGCGCTGCAGCGCTCGGCCGAGCAGCGGGCGGCGGACGAGCGCGAGTGGGCACGCATCGCTGCGCTCGATGGCGCGGCCGGCATCAGCGCGCTGGAGGGATATCTCCAGGCGCCGGCCGGCGGTCATCTGTCGGCGGCACGCGAACGGCTCGCGCGGCTGCTGGCCAGCCGCGATGACGCCGCCTGGGCGGTGGCCGCCGCCGCCGGCGACGACCGTCCCGAGCGTCTGCGTGCGTACCTCGCCGGCCCGGCTCCACAGCGCCACCGGAACGCGGCCGGACAGGCGCTCGCGGCCTTGGCCTGGGCCGCGGCACGCTCTCCTGAGGACCCGGCCGAACGCCTGTCTTCGCTCCAGCGTTACCTCGCCGCTCCACCCGATCCTGCGAACGCCACCGAGGCCGCCTACCGCGCCGAAGCCCAGGCCATGGTCGCCCAGCTGCCGCATCAGATCGACGCCGCCGCCTGGGAGCGGGCGCGCACCGTGGAAGCTCCCGCCGCGCGCATCGCGGCGATCCAGGCCTACCTCGCCGGTCCGGGCGAACACGATCATCGCACGGCTGCGGTCGATGAGGCCGCGCGTACCGCCCGCAGCCTGATCGACAGCGATCCCGCCCTGGTGGCCTCACTGTCGCGCCTGGTGCTCGACCGCGTCCCGGCCGGGGAACTCGCACGACTCGCACCGGTGTATTTCGCCCATCTCCCTGCGACCCTGCGCGCCCGGCTGCCGGCGACGACGCCGTGGTCTGCCGCCGCCGGGGTCGATGATTACGGGCGTTGGGCGGTGCTCGCCATCGGCGAACACCAGGTGCGCCTGCGTTACCTGGTCGAGGGTCAGGTGCAGATCACCACCCAGGAAGGGGTGATGACGGTGGCCAATGCGGCACCCTGTTGGATGGCCGAGAGCGAATGCACCCAGGCGCTGTGGAGCACGATCCTCGGCGGCATCTTCTCCGACGGCAATCCGAGCCGGCACCGCGGACCGGAGCTGCCGGTGCACCGCCTCGGCCGCGATGACTGCCGGCGGTTCCTCACCGCCTGCAATGCCCGTCTGGCCAAAGACGGCATCCCGGCGCAGGTGGCGCTCCCCACCGCCGCGCAATGGCGTTTCGCCGCCTTCACCGGTCCCGATGGCCTGGCGGCGATCGAGCGCGGCACCTGCCGCAGCTACGATGCCCGCGAGCTCGTCCGCCTGGCGCACGCGCAGGAGAATGGCCGCACTCCGGCGCCGGTAGGCGGCGGCCGCCGCGACCAGTGGGGGCTGGCCGATCTCCTGGGCAATGTCAGCGAATGGTGCGGCGACGAGCTCGACGGGTCAGCGCATTGGCGGGGCGGATCGTGGCGCGATCCACGCGCCGAGTGTCGCCCGGAGCGGGCACAGAAAGCCAAGCCCGACGAGGAGTTGGAGTGGGTCGGACTGCGCCTGATGGTGATTCCCCTGGAGGCCGCCGTCGCCGCCCCCTGAAGGCCGTGCTAGCTCATGACAGGCAGGGACTTGGCGATCTTCGCCCTTGCCTTGTAGACGACCGCCATAGTCTCCCAGCCCTTTTGCCAAGGCGGCAATTCATGTCGTCATCAAGGCCCTCAATGCGGATATTCTCCGGCAACGCCAATCGTCCACTCGCCCAGGCCATCGCCGACGCCATCGGCACGCCCCTGGGTGAGATGAACTGCAACCGCTTCCCCGACGGGGAAGTGAAGGTGCAGGTCATGGAGGACGTACGTGGTGCCGACGTGTTCCTGGTGCAGCCAACCACCACCAACGATTTCCTGATGGAACTGCTGGTCATGACCGACGCGCTGCGGCGCGCCTCGGCCGCGCGCATCACCGCGGTGGTGCCCTATTTCGGCTACGCCCGCCAGGACCGCAAACACGAAGGCCGCGTACCGATCACCGCCAAGCTGGTGGCCAACCTGATGGTCACCGCCGGCATCAACCGCGTCCTCACCGTCGACCTGCACGCTCAGCAGATCCAGGGCTTCTTCGATGTCCCGGTCGATCACCTGCTCGCGCGTCCGGTGCAGCTCGACTACCTCTTCAGCCTCAAGCTCACTGATCCAGTGGTGGTCAGCCCCGACACCGGCTCGATCAAGCTCGCCGACCGTATCGCCCGCGCCCTGGGCGTGCCGCTGGCGATCATCGACAAGCGTCGTACCGGCGACTCCTCGACCGAGGTCGCCAACGTCATCGGCGAGATCGGCGCGCGCGAGGCGATCATCGTCGACGACATGATCACCACCGCCGGCAGCATGACCAACGCGATCAAGACCGCGCGCCAGTTCGGCGCCAAGCGCGTGATCCCGGTGTGCACTCACGCGGTGCTGTGCGGCGACGCCTACGAGCGCCTGAGCGCGGTCCAGCTCGACGAGCTGGTGGTCACCGACAGCATCCCGCTGAAACGCCGTTTCACCGACCTGCCAGTCAAAGTCCTCTCTCTCGCGCCCTTGCTGGGCGCAGCCATCAAGAACATCCACACCAACCAGTCCGTCAGCTCTTTGTTTGTTGAACGGGCCGTCAATTAAGCGCCTACGCGCCGCCACCAGGAGTCGTCAGCCATGAGCAGCATCACCACCTTCCCCGTCCAGAACCGCACCGCCCTCGGCAGTGCCGCTGCCACCAAGCTGCGCAGTGTCGGCATCGTGCCTGTCACGGTCAGCCGTCCTGGCAAGACCAGCAGCCATCTGCAGCTCGATGAGAAGCTCGCCAATGAACTGGCCTCCAAGGTCGTCCATCTGTGCAAGCTCGACCTCGACGGCAAGCAGACCACCGCCTTGCGCGCCCAGATCGCCAAGGACGTGCTGACCGATCGCATCAAGCACATCGACCTCATCGAAGTCGACGAGAAGAGCGAGATCAAGGTCGACGTCGCGGTCATCCCCGACGCCCGCAACTGCCCAGGTGTGAAGGCCGGCGGCATCGTCGAACTGCGCGCGCGCAAGATCACCGTCCGCTGCAAGGCCAACAACATCCCCGACAGCGTCGCCATCGACCTGTCGGAGGTCCAGCTGCAGGAGTCGATCACCGTCGGCTCGATCAAGCTGCCCGCCGGCCTGACCCTGGTCACCCCGGCCAAACAGCTGCTGCTGAGCGTGGTCATCCCGCGCGGCATGAAGGCCCTCGCCGACGAGGCCGATGCCGCCAAGCTCGCTGCCGGCGGCTCCGCTGGCGCCCCTGGGACGACCCCGGCGGCGGGCGATGCCAAGGCTGGCGATGCCAAGGCTCCGGCCGCGGCCGATGCCAAGGCTCCGGCTGGCGACGCCAAGAAGAAGTGAGTCGTTTCGCGGCCTGAGGGCTGTTGAACACGTGACGGCACCGCTACGGCGGTGCCGTCTTTCATTTAACGGGGGCAGGGAGCATCCGCACGCGATACGGCGTACGCCGCGCGCCGCTCGCGCCGCCCGCAGAATGGTCCACACTCGCCGACCAGCATGAAGCCCCGTCGCCGCGTCGCCCTCTTCATGGACATCGTCACCGCCTACGACCATGGCGTGGCGCGCGGTATCATGCGCTATGCGCGCGAGTGCGGCCGCTGGCAACTGTTCGGCCACGGCTGGACCATGGCCCAGATCAGCGGTCCCGGCGCCTGGAATGGCGACGGGGTGATCACCCGGGTGCACAACCCCGCCGAGGTTACCGGCCTGCTCGCCCTCGGCGTGCCGGTGGTCGACGTCTGCCGCAGCTCGCCGCATCCACGCATCCATTCCGCGGCCAATGACGATCTGGCCACCGGACGCATCGCCGGCGAACATTTCCTCGCCGCCGGCCACCGGCGTTTCGCCTACTGCGGCGCCCCCGAAGGGGTGTGGTCGCAGCGGCGCTGGCAGGGTTTCGCCGCCACCGTGGGCGTCGCCGAGGCGGCGATGGCGAACTTCCAGCGGCCGCGGTCGTGGTGGCACCGCCCAGGGCGTGTACCGCTGGTGTTCAAGCAGTGGCTCAAGCGTCAGGAGCGTCCGCTCGCCGTCCTCACCGGTGATGACGCCATCGGCGTCAAGCTGACGCGCGCCTGCGCCGAACTCGGCATCAGCGTTCCGGACGAGGTCGCCATCGTCGGGGTCGACAACGAGGAGGTGCTGTGCGAGATGGCGACGCCGCCGCTGTCGAGCATCCCCTGCGATACCGAACACATGGGCTACGAGGCCGCCCGCCTGCTCGATCAGTTGATGACTGCCGGCAGCCGGGAGGCCCGCCATGTCGCGGTGCCACCACTGCCGATCGTGGTGCGCGGATCGAGCGACAGCTTCGCCACCAAGGACCAGGCGGTGCTCGCCGCGTTGCGGCTGATCCACCAGAGCGAGCACGCCATCCATGTACCGCAGGTGGTGGCGACCAGCGGTCTGTCACGCCGTGCCCTGGAGTTGCGCTTCCGCAAGGAACTCGACCGCACCATCCTCGACGAGATCCGCCGCAGCCGCCTCGACCGCGCCTGTCGCCTGCTGATGGTCACCGACCAGCCGGTGGCGAAGATCGCGCTGAGGCTGGGCTTCAGCACGCCCCAGCGCTTCCACGCGGTCTTCCGCGCACAGTTCGGCATGTCGGCGGGGGAGTTCCGCGAACGCAACCGCCGTGTGCCATGAAGTCCCGGGCATGAAGTCCCAGGAATGAGTTCTCCGGGCCGGTCTTGCACCGGGTGGGCGACGGACCTATGAAATCTGGCACGAACGATGCCGATATCCTCCGATCAGCAGCTCCTCGATCTGTGCGTAAGGAAACGCCTGGTGGACGAGCCCGCCGCTGACCGGGTCCGCTTGCGGGCGCAGCGCGAAGAACGTTCCGCCGCGGCGGTGCTTGTTGAAGAAGGGCTGTTGGTAATGCCCGTCGTCGCCGCTCTCCAGCGCGAACTTGGGCAGGATGTCGCCATCGCCGCTATCGCCGGGTTCCGCATCCTGCGCCCGCTGGGGCATGGCGGCATGGGCACGGTCTACTTGGCCGAACAAGTATCCCTACGCCGGCAGGTGGCGCTCAAGGTGGTGGCGCCGCAGTTCGCCACCGACGCCACCGCCGTCGACCGCTTCCTACGCGAGGCCCGCACCGCCGCGGCGCTCAACCATCCCAACATCATCAGCGTCATCGACGTGGGCTACGATCAGGGCCAACTCTACATGGCGCTCGAACTGGTGTCGGGCGGCGATGCGGCGCAACTCGCCAGCCGCTTCGATGGCGTATTGCCGGAAGTTCGCGCGCTTGAGATCGCCAGCGATTGTTGCCATGGATTGCAGGCGCTCTTTGAGGCCCGTCTCGTCCATCGCGACATCAAGCCGGCGAACATCTTCATTACCGCTGAGGGGGTGGCCAAGTTGGCCGACCTCGGCCTGGCACGCAGCGAGCAGGGTGACGACCGGGTGACGGTTTCGGGACATGCGTTGGGCACGCCTGCCTTCATGAGTCCCGAGCAGGCGGACGGTTCCAGCGCCATCGACATTCGCTCCGACCTCTATTCCCTCGGCGCTGCGTTGTTTGCACTGACCACCGGCTCGCCACCGTTTTCCGGCAACGGCGCCTACGCCATCGCCGTCAAGCTGCTGACCGAGCCGGCCCCCGACCCGCGTACCCGCAATCCACGGCTATCGGAGGCGACCAGCCGGATCATCCTGCGCTGTCTGGCCAAGCGCCCGCAGGAGCGTTTCCAGACCCCGTTTGAAATGTCTACCGCCCTCGCGCAAGCGTTGCGGTTGATTGCCCAGGGTCCGCCGGGGTCGGTGACATCGTCGCAGGTGGAATCGCTGTGCGCGCCGTCGCCGCCGGTGACCGCCGTGCCTCGCAGACCCCGTCCCCACCCGACTCGCCGTGGGCGGCGTGGGGTCGCATGGATACCGCTGGGGCTGTCGATCACGTTGCTCCTCAGTGCAGGTGCCTGGCTCCTGGCACGGCCCACCGCCGCCACTCGGGCTCAGCCGGCGCTGGTCGCGGCTACGCCGCGTGCCGAGGTTCGGTCCCTCGCCACCCCCACGGTGCCGGCGTCGCGCGCCGTGCTGCCGACCGCACCGACCGCGGGTCTGGTCGCGTATTGGCCGTTCGACGAGGGCTCGGGCAACCGAGTGCAGGATCGCTCCGGCTCGGGAGCGGAGGGCACGTTCAGTGGCTGCACCTGGGGTGCGGGATGGATCGGGCAGGGCGCCTTGGAGTTCGCTCCGCCAAGCCTGGTACGCTGCCGCGACACTCCGCGCCTCGCGCCGGAGGGCATCTCGGTGACCTGCTGGATCAAGACTTCGGTGCGCGCCTCGGGCCAGGAGCCGATCTCGGTGATTCGCCACGATGGCCATTTCACCGCCCTGCAACTGCTGCCGGATGGCACCGCGCATGCTGTGACCTGGGTCGGTGGGCATGTCAATCATGCGGCCTTCGCGTGGGACGGGGTGTGGAACGATGACCATTGGCACCACTTCGCCGTCACCTACCACGCGCGTCAGGGCTTCCAGCTCTTCAAGGATGGGAAGCTCGTGAAGTCCTTGCCGGAAATGAACGGAAGTCTGCTGCCGCCGCAAGCACCCTTCGTCATGGGCGGCTCGGAACTGGAGTGCGAGTATTTCCGCGGTGCCTTGGACGAGGTCCGCGTCTACGAGCGCGTGCTCCTGGCGGCGGAAGTTACCGCCCTGGCGACGCGCTGACGTGCGACCCGCCGGTTTCAACCGCCAATCACGTGACCGCTGAGAATTCTTGGTCCTGGCCTTCAGCGCAGCGCGGGTCCGGACAATGCCACACCGTTGGTGGCGAACACGTGGGCGTGGTGCACGCCTTCGCCGTCGCTGCTGGTCCACTGCCAGACGACCTTCTTCTCGCGCGTGACCTCGAACAGGCGGGTCTCACCTGGCCGGGCGGCGTAGCTGTTGATGATGGTGTTGCCGTTGGCCAGACGCTGGACGCCGCACGCATCTTTCATCAGGTTGCCGACCTCGTCGTTGGTGACCTGCCAGCGGATGAGACCGTCGGGGGCGAATTCTGCGACGCGGTTCGCGTGGGTCAGGCCGACCAGCGTACCACCGTCCGCCAGGCGGATGGCGGTGAAGGGCCAGGTGTGGATCTGGTGCTCGGGGTCGCCTGGACTGGTGGTGTCGATGCGCCCCAGCACTTTGCCGGTGCGATCGTAGTGGATCACCGCGAAGTCGAGCAGGTGCGGGCAGAGGTAGGTTCCATCCGTGAGCTTGCGCGCAATCCGCGTCTGCATGTGCGCGTTGCCCTTCTGGCAGGCGAGTGGGACCTCGACCACCGCCTTGCCGGCGGCGTCGAGTTCGAGCAGGCGCGGATTGGGACCGGCCTCCGACAGCAGGTAGGTGTTATCAGCAGTCTTCTGGATGCTGTTGACCTCGTCCTGCGTGCCCTGGTACGACCACACCACCGCCTGATCGCGGGTGACCTCCACCGCGCCGCCCTTGGGGAAGGCGCCGCACTTGCCCACCGCCAGCAGCAGATTGCCGCTTGGCAGCACCCAGCCTTCACGCGTCGGGTTTGCATAACGCCAAGCGACGGTGCCGCTCGATCCGGCGGCATCCTCGATGAGGTAGGTCTTGCCACCGGTGATGAGCATGGAGTGGGTGATGTCGGCCGCCGGCACGGAGATCACCAGGAGGGAAAGCGTCAAAGGCATGAACAAGCCCATCAGCGGACTCCAGGTTCGGGGGATGGATGGGAAAAAGAAAAGTGCTTTGCGGCATTCCAGGGGGGTCTTTCTGCCGGAAGGACCTCGCGAATGGTCCAACCGCAGAGGGCGCAGAGGGCGCAGAGTTGAGAGATCCCGTCTCTGCGCCCTCTGCGGTTTGAATGGCCTTCTGGTGGGGACGGCAGATATCTCAAAACAGGTCAGGCCAGGATCTCGGTGATCAATTCGCCATGGACGTCGGTCAGGCGCATGTCGCGACCGCCCCAGCGGAAGGTCAGACGTTTATGGTCGACGCCAAATAGGTGCAGCATGGTGGCGTGCAGGTCGTGCATCTCGACCTTGCCTTCGACCGCCTTGTAGCCGTATTCGTCGGTGGCGCCGTGGATGAAACCGCCTTTGACACCACCGCCGGCCATCCAGGCGCTGAAGCCGAAGGGATTGTGGTCGCGGCCGTCAGCGCCCTGGGCGAACGGCGTGCGACCGAACTCGCCGCTGAAGACCACCAGCGTGCTGTCGAGCAGACCACGTGACTTGAGGTCCTTGAGCAGGGCGGCGATCGGTTGATCGACCATGCGCGCGTTCTCCTCGTGGCCCTTCTTCAACCGGCTGTGCTGGTCCCAGCGATCGTTGCCGGTGTCGGGACAGGTCAGCTCGATGAAACGCACGCCACGTTCCACCAACCGGCGCGCGATCAGGCACTGCATGCCGTAGGTGCGGGTGTGCTCATAGGGAGCATCCAGCCCGTAGAGCGTCCTGGTCGCAGCGGATTCCTTGGCCAGGTCCATGAGCTCGGGCACCGAGGTCTGCATGGCGTACGCCATCTCATAGTTGGCGATGGCGGATTCGAGCGCGTCCTGGCGGCCGACGCGTTCCACCAGCATGGCGTCGAGGCGGTGCATGAGATCGAGCTTGGCGCGCTGTCCATGCGCGGTCTTCTCGTGCGCGCGGATGTTCGCCACCGGTTCGTTGGCGGGACGGAACAATGAACCCTGATAACTCGCCGGTAAAAAACCGCTGTTGAAGCAGTCGAGGCCGCCTGGGGGGACCAGGCCGCCGTTGAGTACGATGAAGCCGGGCAGATCACGGCATTCGGAGCCGAGCCCGTAGCTGAACCAGGCGCCCATGCTCGGACGCCCCTGGAGGCCCGAGCCGGTGTGCAAGAAGTAGTTGGCGTTGGTGTGCTCGGAGAAATTCGCGGTCAGCGAGCGGATGATGGAGAGATCATCGACGCAGGTGCCGATGTGCGGGAACAACGAGCTGACCGGGATGCCGCTCTGGCCGTAGTTCTTGAACTCCCAGGGACTGCCGAGGGTGTTGCCGTTGTTGTTGAACTGGGTCGGCTCCATCTTCATGCGGAACGGTTTGCCGCTGTCGCGCGTCAGCGCCGGCTTGGGATCGAAGCTGTCGACCTGCGACACGCCACCGTCCATGTAGCAGAAGATGACGCTCTTGGCCTTGGCCGGATGGTGACGGGCCTTCCCAGGGATGACCTCCCCGGCATAGGCGCGGTCGCCTAGCAGGGCCTGCAGGGCGACCGCACCAAAGCCGCAGGCGGCGGACTTCAGGACGTTGCGGCGCGACCAGCGCAGGGGGGCGTTCGCGTTGCTCATGGGAGGACTCGCAGGGAGGGGCGTGGGCACGGGAGCGTGTGGCGTGCGATGTGCGGCGTGCGGAGTGGGATGGGCGGACGACGGCCGTATGGTCCGCTCATCGGTCGGCATGGACGGAGTTGGTC
>JANPIY010000571.1:0-2987 GCA_031425255.1 Planctomycetota bacterium | reverse complement strand
CAGGACAGTCCGCGCCACGGATCGCCCGCCAGGCCGTCGCGTGCGCCCGCGCCCGACGACGATCAGCGCATCGCCGCGGCCCGCTGCGAGAATTGCGGTGGCGGTGTCGACGGCCTCAAGATGTGTGGTGATCGTTGCCTGTGGGGCTTTGGCGTGAGCGCGTCTGGCTGCCTCTTCGCGGATCAGCGTTCCCCGCTCCGGTGCGTCCGTGTCGCGCCAGTCGAGGGCGAGTTCTCCGAGCGGATCCAAGCCCCACCGCGGCCAGGAGATGGCATGCATGATGCGCAGGTGTGAGTGGTGGGCGGACGCTTCAGCTGCGGCCCAGTCAAGTGCTGGCCAGCCGCTTGGGCCGCCGTTGACGGCGACCATGATCGAGCGGTTCTTGGACTGTTTGTGGCCGATCTCGGCGTGCCCGCTCTGGTGATCTGCGTCCGATGTGCCCGTTGCACAGTCCGTGGTGCGTTCGTATGAGTTCACGTTCGGACCGTACGAACGGGTGTAGTGAGCGCGCATCGCAACATGTGGTGACTGTGGTGGTGATCTACATCGCCACGGTCTTCGAGCCCGTCAGGCGTCGGGTGCTTCGGTGATCTCGACGGAGAGCAGCGTCACACCGAGATCGCGGACTTTGACGAGCATGCCGTGTAGTTCCGCTTGGTCGGCGACGACGCCTCTGAGGGTCGTCGTGCCATCGGTTTCGCGGGTGAGGGTGAAGTCGCTGAACCACACGGACCAGTGGGCGTCGAGATGACCGGCGATTCGGACGATGTACCCGACCGGGCCTCGGGGCGTGGGCGAGCGGCTCATGGGATTGCGACCGTCGAACGTGCTGGGGTCATGCGGCGCCCTCGATAGCGGATGGCTCGTTCGGCGATTGCCAGGTTGATCACCCATCCGCAACCTTGCATCAGGGCGTTGGTCAGCTCGCTCTCTCCGAAGACGGCTTGGCCGAGGCCGATGGTGAACACGTGCGTGGCGGCCCCGAACGCGAGCGCGTAGGCGCGGGTCATCCAGGCCCGGTGGCCGGCGATGTCGCCCCGTCGGATCGTGGTCACGCCGAGGATGATGCCGATCGCCGTGCCCGAGCCGGCCGCGAGCCGGAACAGGTAGAGCAGTTGCGCCGCAGCAGTTGATCGAGGTGTGATCTCGTTCAACCACAGCGCAGTGAGCGCCACCACCAATCCCAGCGCGACCACGAGGCGACCGGAGATCCGATGCCACCGAGGTCGGCGGCTCCTCAGTCGGGGCGAGAACTGGAAGGCACCCAGCACTGCGAACGTCAACGCAGCGACGATGTGGAGAATCAGCGGCAACGGTGACTCAGTCACGTGCGGTTTCGCCGGGAGGGTCGTGGGTCCGCCCGACAACTCGACCAGACGAGCCACACCGCCTGCGCCCGGAATGACGACGAGCGCAATGAGCCCGAATGGAAGCCAACCTTGCATGCGTCGCGTCCCGGCACCTGCCTGCGCACTCACCTGGTTCCCATCGGATCGAGCTGAGCATGGCGCGGACCGATGCCCGGCTGAGTGCTGATGTTGTTCTGCCGACTCCACAGCGAATACCCGAGAGCAGCCAGGGCGACGCCCATGGGGAGCGCGAGCAGACGTTCGAAGGCGTGGGGTAGCACCGGCACGAGGACGGTGACGACGCTGCCAGCTGCGAGAAGAAGCGCGGCCCAGCGAGCCGCAACGCGGGCCCGGAACAGGGCGACACCGAAGAGCAGACCGCCGAGTAGGTAGCCGACTGCAGTGATGCCAGTCGCGACCTTGGCGGCACCAACGTCGCCGACGACCTCACCGCCGCCGGGGACCGCCAAGAAGTCGTTGACGAACTGTGGTGCCTGCTCGGCAAGCGGTGGCAGGGCGACGATCTCAACGAAGGACCAAGCCGTGATCACCATGAAACAACTCGCGAAGAGGACGTAACCGAGCAGACCGAGGACGCCCATGCGCTGGACGTTGCGGAGGTACAGCCCGGAGATTCCGATGATGGCCAGCATCGCCATCGTCGCGGTGAGCAGGCTCACGGTTGTCCACGCTGCGGTCGTGACGGTGTCGACGTTCTCCGGCGGATGGATGAACTGGATCACGATGAAGGTCAGCCCAGCGCCGATGGCCGCGAGGCCGGCGACGCCGGTCAGCTTGGTGGTGTTAATGGTCACGATGACTTCCTCCGGTGCTTCGTTCTCGCGGCAGCGCCACGGGATGCGTTCAACGTAGGAACTGATGTGGTGACCAGGCATCGCCTGATGATGTGATTGGCCTGGTGATCGCGCGCTGTTGCTACAAGAGCCCGAGTTCGCGTGCGCGGCTGACCGCCGCTCGCCGGCTGGTCACATCGAGCTTTGTGTAGATCCGTGTGGTGTGCGTGCGGATGGTGTGGATCGAAACGAACAGCTCGCTGGCGATTTCTGGCCCGCTGAGATCACTCACCAGCAGTCGCAGCACGTGTAGCTCCCGATCGCTCAACGCGTCGACCATGATGCCCTGCGGGGTCGATCGCTCGGGCCGTTCAGGCATCCGCGTCTCAGCGTGCTGGGTGGAAGCTAGGTCAAGCAGCCGTTGGGCCTTTGCTAAATCGACTGATGAGCGAGCGGCTTCACGGAGCAGGTCGATCATCGGCGATCCCTCGTCAAGCAACAGTCGAACATGCTCGTCGGGCTCCGCTGCGTCAGCCCACGCATGCTCAAGTGACTCAACTGCCGCCGAGCGATGTGCCCGACTATCGAGCGCTAGCGCTGTCAACACGTGCGTCTCGACCACGCTGCGCCGTCGGCCGGACGCCTCGGCGGCAGCCCGTAACCGTCCTAGCAACATCAGTGCGTGGTCTGCGCTGTCCACGTCCTGCTGGTCTCGAGGCTGTGCGATCAGCAGTCGCACCAGTGTCAGCTGATCGAACTCCCGGAGGTGATCGATCTCATCGGTTGCACTCACGCCAGATGCCTTCGCCCACGCCTCAGCCTCAGCCAACTTGCCCTGCGCGAT
>JANPIY010000570.1:0-1645 GCA_031425255.1 Planctomycetota bacterium | reverse complement strand
GAATGGCGCGACATCATTCTGCAGCTGGTGGCGAAGCAGCCATTCGAGGACCAGGGGGTGTATTTCCAGGTGACCCGCGGCGTGGCCAAGCGCGACCACGCCTTTCCCAAGGATGCGGCGCCGACGGTGTTCCTCATGTCCAATCCGCTGGTCAATCCGGCGCAGGAGCTGGTGCAAAAGGGCGCGGCCGCGGTGACCGCGGTCGACGACCGCTGGCTGCATTGCGACATCAAGTCCATTTCGCTCATCGGCAATTGCCTGCTGCGTCAGGTGTCGGCGGAAGTCGGGGCGGTCGAAACCATCCTGTTGCGCGGCGGCATGCTGACCGAGGCCTCCGCGTCCAACGTCTTCGTGGTGCAAGGCGGCGTGATCCTGTCGCCGCCGAAATCGAACCTCATCCTTCCCGGCATCACCTACGACGTGATCGTCGAGTTGGCCCAGGCGGGTGGCCTGCCGACCGAGTTCCGCGATGTAACCGAGGCCGAACTGCGGGCCGCGGAGGAGATCTGGGTGACCTCGTCTTCCAAGGAAGTGCTGGCGATCGTCGAGCTCGATGGCAGGAAAGTCGGCGCCGGCAAGCCCGGGCCGGTGTTCGCGCGGATGTATCAGCTGTACCAGGAATTCAAGCAGAAAGTCATGCGTGCCGGAAGGGAACGCCAAGCCGCCTGAGCCGGAGGCACTGCTCGCCTTTCCCACCGCCTTTCCGATCAAGATCATGGGGCGCCGGGAGGGCGAGTTCGCGCAGAGCGTGCTGGCCATCGTCCTGAAGCACGCGCCGGACTTCAGCGCCGCATCGATGGAAATGCGCCCCAGCCGCAAGGGCAAGTACCTCAGCCTGACCGTGACCGTCAATGCCACCTCGCGCGAAATGCTAGATGCGCTTTACCGCGAACTGTGTGACCACCCTTCCGTCGTGATGGTGCTCTAGCGCCGTGGGCGAGGTCGCCACAGAGGATGTCGTGGTGCGAGAGCTCGGCCTGCGGCCGTACGCGCCCGTGCTGGAAGAGATGCGCGCATTTAATGCAGGACGGCATGCGGCCACGCCCGACGAACTCTGGGTGCTGCAGCATGCGCCGGTCTACACCCTGGGGCTGGGCGCGGATTCGGCTTTCGGGCCGAAGCGCGACAACGGCATTGCGGTGGTGAAAGTGGAGCGCGGTGGCGAAGTCACCTATCACGGGCCCGGACAACTCGTGCTCTACACCCTGGTCGACCTCGCGCGGCGCGGCATCAAGGTGAAGCAGTTCGTGGCGCTGCTGGAGGGCGCCCTGATCGAACTCCTGGGGGCGCGCGCCGGGCGCAAACCCGGCGCGCCCGGCGTTTACGTCGGCGACGCGAAAGTGGCCTCGCTGGGAATCCGCGTTTCGCGCGGCTGTGCCTTCCATGGCCTTGCGCTCAACGTCGACATGGACCTGCGCCCGTTCGAGGACATCGATCCCTGCGGCTATCCGGGGTTGCGGGTGACCCAGACGAAGGACCTCGGGCTGCGGCTGACCGTCGATGAGGCGGGCGCGCGGCTTGCGGCGCTGATCCGGGAACGTCTCGCCCATGCGTGAGCCCGGAGTCAAGGAAAAAGGCGCGAGGAAGACCGCGCCGCTCAAGTTCTTTCGCAAGGACAAGCTGCCCAAGCCGGACTGGATCCGCG
>JANPIY010000569.1:0-9160 GCA_031425255.1 Planctomycetota bacterium | reverse complement strand
GCGGTTCACCAGCGTCGCCTGGGATGGACCCGATGGACCCTGCCATCCCTGCATCGGCGTCTATGTCATCGCTGGCCAGGTCGCCGGAGCCTATGGCCGCTTCGCACCCGTACCGCTCATCGATCACCGCGCGATCGATGTCCCCATCATGGTGGAGGCTGCGTGATCGATATTCCCCTCGCTTATGAAGAGTGGGCACCGGCCGACGGACGCTGGTCACCGTGGGTGAAGGCCGTGCTCTTCCATCCCCGCACCTGGTCGTTGGGTCCCCAGACCGATGCGCGTCTGCCCGAGGTCGATACCTCCTGGGCACCACCCGCCGACAGCGCCTGGGCGCTGGTGGTCGACGCGCCTGGAACCGAGTGCCTGACGCTGGCGATCTCGTTGGCGCGTCGCGGCTGGCGCCCGGTGCCGTTGTTCAACGGCGTTCCGTCCCTGGCCTCGCCGTTGATCGACGTCCTCCCCCTCATCGCTGGTCTCGCAGCCCTGGGTGGGGAACTGTCGCGCCTGGCGCTGGCGCCGTCGGCACCGCCGGTGTTCCTGCTCGACAGCAGGCGGATGCTCGGGGCACCACTGCCGAACCGCTTCGACAACCGCTGGGTGGTGACGCCGCAGGATCTGCCGTCGGCCAATCGCTTGCGCCATCACGGCGTCACCCAGGTGCTGGTGGTGATGGCTCCACCGTTGGCCGAGGACCTCGCCGCCGTGCTCAAACGCTGGCAGGAGGATGGCCTGACGCTGTTCCAGCAGGCCGGCCCCCTCCGTCAACCGCTCGACGTGCCGCGCCCCCGACGCTTCCGCTGGCTGCTCGAACGCCTGCTGGTGATGTGGGGGCTCCGCCGTTCCAGCGCCGGCGGATTCGGTGGGATGATTCCGGAACCCAGTAAAGGCGGAGGATAAGGAAAGGCCTGGGTACGGGGTCTTCGCCTGATCTGGTCCATCCTGGTCGTCATGACAGGCGGACCATCCGCGTACTCGAGGTTCCGGACTCCGGAGGCCGCCCTCACGCGTGATGGTAGGGCGAGCCTGCGAGGATGCTCGCCGCGCGGTAGAGCTGCTCGATCAACAGCAGATGGGCGAGCTGATGCGGCAGGGTCAAGGTGCTGAGCGCCAGGGTCACGTCGGCGCTGGCCTTGGTCGGCGCGTGCGGGCCGTAGGCGTCGCCGACCAGGAAGGCGACCTCGCCATGGGTCATGGTCCACTTGCGCAGGAGCTTGGCCAATTGTTCGCTCGTTGGCGTGTCGCCGCGTTCATCGAGCAGCACCTTCCAGCGGCTCGACGACGGCCACAGCACGGTGCTGCCCTTGGGTTCCTTCTCCAGCACGGTGAGCGTGCCGTAGCGCTGGAAGCGCTTGAGGAATTCCGCGCGCAACTCGAGGACGTTGGCGTCCTTGATGCGCCCCTGCTGGACCACCGTCAGACGCATCAGTCGCCGCCGTCGGTATCCGGCTCGCCATCGCCGTCGTCGCGGCGGCCACCGGCGCGGGAACGCCGCGCGAAATAGCGCTCGCGGAAGGCGTCGCGCCAGGCGGGAAAACGGTCCTCGTCGATCGCCGAGCGGATGGCCCGCATCAGATCCTGGTAGAAATGCAGGTTGTGGATGGTCATCAAGGTCTCGCCCAACGGCTCGCTGGCGAAACTCAGATGGCGCAGATAGGCGCGCGAGTAACCGCCGGTACCACCGACCGAGCCGGCGCAGGTGTAACAGGTGCAGGCCTTGTCGATGGGATAGCGATCCTTGCGGAAGCGCTTGTCCTGGATGCGCATCTTGCCATCCCAGCTGAACAGCGTGCCCTCGCGGGCGTAGCGCGTGGGGATCACGCAGTCGTGGATGTCCATGCCGCAATCGACCGAGGCGACCAGGTCCTCGGGCAGGCCGACCCCCATCAGGTAACGCACCTTGTCGGCCGGCAACAGCGGCGCCGTGTGCTTGACCACGCGGACCATCGACTCGTGGCCTTCACCCACCGACACGCCGCCGATGGCGTAGCCGGGCAGATCGAGCGACACCAGTTGGGCGGCGGCATGGGCGCGCAGGTCCAGTTCCATGCCACCCTGGACGATGCCGAAGAGGTGCTGGTGTTCGCCGAGTTTCACCGTCATGCAGCGTTTGAGCCAACGGAAGGTGCGTTCGACGCTGTCCTCGACGTACGAACGCCCGGCGCGGTGATCGACGCATTCGTCGAAGGCCATGACGATGTCCGCACCCAGGCGGCGCTGGATGTCCATCGAGCTCTCCGGCGTCAGGGTCGCCGGGGTGCCGTCGACGTCGAAGCGGAACTGCACGCCCTCCTCGGTGATCTGGCGATCCGGCAGGCTGAAGACCTGGAAGCCCCCCGAGTCGGTGAGGATGGTCTGCGGCCAGTGCATAAGCTGGTGCAGTCCGCCGTGGCGCTCGACCAGCTGGGTGCGGTCGGCCAGGCTGAGGTGGTAGGTGTTGGCCAGGACCACTTGCGCGCCGGTCGCCGCGACCTGCTCCGGCGTCACGCACTTCACCGAGGCCTGGGTGCCCACCGGCATGAAGGCCGGGGTCTCCACCACCCCATGCGCGGTGACGAAACGCCCACGGCGCGCGCTGGTGGCACCGCTGGCTTGTTTCAGCAGGCGGAAGCGCAGGCCGCCCCCAGGAGTCCAGGTCGGGATGGCATCGGGGGCATCATCGGGCATGGGCGCGATGGTCGAGGTCAGCGTGGATTCGGCAACCGCTACACCGGGCCGGGCATGCCCTGGCGGTTGGTCCCGGCAACAAACAACCCTGGGGCGGTGGCCCCAGGGTCGCTCGGTCAGCTCAACTGGCGGTTCCGGCTCTCACGGAATCAGATCGTGCGACCACCCGCGTAAAGACCGGCCAGCAGCACGTCGAGTTCATTCTCGATCGGCACCGCATTGATGATGCGGTTGCGGCTTTGCAGTCCGACCCACTTGTCGAACACGTGCGATTTGCCGTGGGTGATGGCGTGCTGGAATTCTTCCTCGGTCACTGGGATCAGGTTGATGATGCCCGAACGTTCCGCACGCGCGGTACCGGTGAAGCGGCTGGTGGCCGGACGCGCATCGCCCGCACGGTGCGACGACGTCGCGGGGTGCGCGGCCGGGGCGGGACGGCTGGGCGCCGAAGGAGCAGCCGGGGCCACCGGTCTCTGCGGAGCAGCCGGGGCTGCCGGCGTGGCTGCCTTGGCCACCGGTGCCGGGGCTTTGACGATCGGCGCCGCCGGGGGCGGAAGGCCATCATCGAGCTCGAATTCGGGCGCGATCTGGCTGGCGGCCGCGGGCGCGGGAGCCGGCGGCTGGGCGTGTTTCTTCGTCAGGGTCGGGTCGTTGGCAGTCGCCGGCATATCGGCGATCTCGAAATCTCCGCTGGGCACATCGTGGCGCGACGCCGCGGGCGTCTTCGCCCTGGGTGGCGCGATGGCGGCGTGCGGGGTGAACGTCGGCACCACCGGTTCGACCGGCACGAACTCGGCCTCGAGCGGCTCCATCATCAGCGGTTCGACCGGGATGACCTCGGCCTCGGCCTTGAGGCTGATCGGTTCGATGATCGCCGGCGCGATGGCCTCGTCACTCGAGAGCAGGTCGTCGATGTCCTGGATCTCGGGGACGATGTTGTCGCTCGCGAACGAGTGCTGCGCGCTGGCGTGCACCGTCGGCATCGGGCGACTCGGCGGCGCGGGCGGCGGCACCGACGGTCCCACCTTGGACATCATCTGGGTGACGCTCTTGGGCTCGACATCCTGGGTGAAGGCGATGCTGGTGTCCTTGGCCTGGACCTGCCCGGAGTAGTATTTCTCGATCCCCTGGGTGATCTCGCTGCGCGTCGCCACCACCTTCTTGATGTCGAGGCCGGTCTTCGATTCCAGCACGCGGATGGTTTCCGCATCGAGCGGATTGACCATCGCCAACGTCAGCAGGCTGCCGAGCTTATCGACCGGGAAGACGCCGAAGTGGGTGGCATCCTCACGGGCGATGGTGTCGAGCGCCTTCTTGCGGATCTCGTACTTGTCGACCTTGAGATGCGGCACCCAGCATTCCTGGGTCAGCGCATTGACCATCTGCTCCTCGGTGATGAAGCCGAGTTCGACCGCCATCACATCGATGGGCTTGTTGTCGCTGTCGGATTTCTCGCGCACCTGCGCGACCTGGTCGTCGTCGAACAACTTGGCTATATTGCGCAGGAAAACTAGCAGGGCGTTGTCGCCGGTGCGGCAGAGTCCACCGCGACGGCCAGCCTGTGCCAAGCCGCCGGTGAACTCCGGTGGCTTGCTGCTGCCGACCATGATCGGGTCTTTGCCCTTGGGACGCGGCGGGGCGCTGATCATGTCCGGTTCGGCGATGTCGAGGCCCGCCGCCGGCTGGCGCTGCACGCGGTCGGACACCGGGCGCGGCGCGGCTGGAGCCGCGGGACGCGGGGCACCTGGTTTGACGATCGCGGTCTTGTTGCTGGCCGGCGCGGATGGCGCCGTGGCCGGCGAGGTCGGTCCAGAGGGCTTGCCACCCGGTGCGACGATACGGCGGCTCTTCTTCGGTGCCTGGGCTTCCGGCACCTCCTCGACCTTGTTCTTGTTCTTCTTGCCGCCAAAGAATCCCATGTCGTCCCCCGATCGCATGACGTCCAGAAGCAGACGACAGCCCCGCCAAAGCGGTGGCCGCATCCTGGCGTGCGCGTCTGAGCATGGCATCAGCAAACCATTGCCGGAGGGCAGCCTAGGCCCATTCCCGTATCACACTCAGGGGTTCGCACGGTCCCCTGTCACATCCCTTGGCTCTCGCGTTCCTGAGTGAGCGGGACATCCTGCCCCGTCACATCCAGTGGGCGCAGGAAACCGGCAGCCGTCATCCGGGCGCTTGCCTGGCAAGCGGACGGCCCAACCCTCGCGCCCGACGATCAGGAGTCTCCATGGCGGTCCTCAACTTCGATATCAAGACCGTGACTTTGCCGAGCGGCGAGGAGTCCAAGGCGGTCTTCCTCAGCGGTTCGATCGATGCGAGCACCAATCAGACCTTCGAAGGCCGTCTGACCGACATCCTCAACAGCGGCACGCACAACGTGATGCTGGTCCTGACCAATGTGAAGTACATCAACTCCACCGGTCTGGGTACGATCGTGAAGTGCGTCGACAACTTCCGCGAGAAGAACGGCGACATCAAGCTGGTCGGTGTCCCGACCAAGGTCATCGCCTTGTTCGAGATGCTCGGCCTGCTCGCGCTCTTCGAGACCCATGACACCATCGAGGCCGCGGTCGCCAGCTTCGGCAAGAAGGCGGCCAAGGCGGCCACCGCGCCGACCGCCAAATTTCCCATCCAGTTCAAGCACCCGATCACCGGCATGGGCTTGAACGTCAGCCAGCCCGGCCGCTTCAAGGACCCCCGCAGCGGCGACTATTTCAGCATCGACCAGAACGGCACCATCGAGTTCTACGAGATGTCGAAGGTCAAGATGGTCGAAGCCAAGCTGCCGTGCGACATGGATTTCGCCGCCGGCATCAGTTCGCTCGCCGCGAGCCTGGCCGCTCGCCTCAAGCTGCCCGCCGACATGTCCTCGCGCGTCCAGCAGGGCGTCAGCGATGCCAGCGCGCTGATCCGCAGCAACGCCAAGGATGCCAATGAGACCTGCAACGTGCTGCTGGTCGGCGATCAGGAGAAGCTGCAGATCGGCATCGTCGGGTACGGCAATGCGCTCAACCTCAAACCCGGCGACCCCGGCCTGAAGGCGCTCGAGTCGAGCATGGACGAGGTCAAGCACACCGTGCTGCCGACCCGCGGCTTCCTGCTGACGATGACCAAACGCGTCAAGTAACGCGGTGAGCTCGCCGCGCTGATCTCCGCGCTGAAAGTCACGACACGCCGGCAGGAATGCCGGCGTGTCTGCGTTTGATCCACTCTGGAATCGGGAAGCGAAGGCTGACCGCCATAACGACCTGGCGAACCGGAGCTGCGGCCGGGGGGAGTGGCGGGCTCACTTCCAGCCATAGCCTGCCGTCCATGCAGCCCAGCACCGATGTCGATTACATGCAGATGGCGCTCCACGAGGCCCGTTTGGCGGCGGCCGAGGGCGAGGTGCCGGTCGGTGCGGTGGTGGTCTGCGATGGACGGGTGGTCGGACGCGGCCGCAATGCCTGCGAGCAGTTGAACGATGCCACCGCCCATGCGGAGATGATCGCCATCACCGCCGCCTCACAGGGCCTCGGCACCTGGCGATTGGAGGACTGCACGCTTTACGTGACGCTGGAACCATGCCCGATGTGCCTGGGAGCGTGCCTCAATGCGCGGGTGAAACGCGTGGTCTATGGGGCCTTCGAACCCAAGGCCGGCGCCTGCGGCAGCGTGGTCGATCTGCGCGCCCCACCCGGCTTCAATCATGCCATCGACACCACCAGTGGCGTGCTCGGCACGGAGTCCGGCGAGATCCTCAAGACCTTCTTTCGCGCCCTGCGCGAACGCAAACGCGCGGAAGGCTGATTCCGGTCGGCCGCCCAGCCGTGAGCGGGGAAGGTCACACTGCACAGGCCGCACAGGCCGCAGAGCTGGAGTCATCCCGGCTCTGCCCCCCTGCGGTTTTTTCAGCCGGAGGGCGGAACGAGCCCATCTTAACAAATCCCGTCTCTGCGCCCTCTGCCGTTTGAACCTCTCCTGTGCAACATCCAGCCGGAATGCTGAGGCGGCCCCGCGCGGCTGCCGTTGCGTGATGGCGTCGCGCCCTAGATTGCCCCTCCATGCTCACTGAACTGATGCCCGATGACGCCGCCTTCGCTGAACTGCTGGGGGCGACCCACCAGCGGTTCCAACGGCTCATCGCCGAAGCGGAGGCCAAGGCGCGGCCCTTCTATGCCAAGGTGCTGGGGCGCGAGGCCTCGATCAGCGAGGTCATCGACGAGGTCTTCACCGCGGTCGAGCGAGAGGGCGATGCCGCGGTGGTGCGCTACACCCGCCTGTTCGATGGCGTGACCCTGCCGGCCGACTCCCTGCGGGTACCGGCAGCGGAGCTGGCCAAGGCCTGGGAAACCTGTGAACCCCACCTGCGCAACGCGCTCACCTTCGCCATTCATCAGGTGGAGAACTATCAGCGCCGGCTGCTGCCGCGCAGCTTCGGTACCAACCTCGACGAGCCGCTGGGTGTGCGCTGGTCGCCGCTGGCTCGCGTCGGCGCCTATGTTCCAGGCGGTCCCAAGGGCTCACTGCCGTTGTTCTCCTCGGTGGTGATGAACCTGGTGCCGGCCAAGATCGCGGGCGTGCGCGAGCTGGTGCTGGTCACGCCGCCGCGCGAAGACGGCACCATCGCGCCGGAGCTGCTCGCCGCCGCGCACGCGGTCGGCGTCACCGAAGTCTATCGCGTCGGGGGCATCCCGGCGATCGCGGCGCTGGCCTGCGGCACCGGCAGCATCGCTGCGGTCGACAAGATCGTCGGCCCAGGGAACCTCTACGTCACGCTGGCGAAACGCCACGCCTACGGCCGGGTCGACATCGACATGCTCGCCGGGCCAAGCGAGATCCTGGTGATCGCCGATGAATCGGCGAACCCCGCGTTCGTCGCCGCCGACCTGCTGTCGCAGGCCGAGCACGACACCCTGGCGATGACGGTCTGCCTGACGGTTGGCCACGGCGTGGCCTCTGCCATCCAGCAGGAGCTCAGCCATCAGATCGATCTGTTGCCGGAGGAACGCCGCCGGGTGGCGAGCGAAAGCGTGCGCCGTTTCGGCCGCCTGGTGCGCTGCCGCGATTACGCGCAGGCGGTGCAGATCGCCAACCGCATCGCTCCCGAACACCTCGAACTGTTGGTGCGCAAACCCCAGACCCTGTTCCCGCAACTGATCAATGCCGGTGCGATCTTTGTCGGCCCCTGGAGTCCGGAACCCATCGGCGATTACGTCGCCGGTCCGAGCCACACCCTGCCCACCGGCGGCACCGCACGCATGTGGTCGGGCATCGGCGCCGACACCTTCCTGCGCCGCACCTCGATCATCAACTTCAGCGAAGCGGACTTCCGCCATTGCGCCGATGCCGGATTGATCCTGGCGCGCGGCGAAGGGCTGGAGGCGCATGCGCGCTCGATCGAGATCCGGCTCAGGAGCTGACGCGTATGTGCGACCGCTGCGACGCGTTCTTCCTCCCAGTCGGCGTCGGTGCCGACCGTGCCTGGCGCCAACAGCTCGACCGCCTGCGCAGCGCCATCGCCGACGACGTGCTGAGCATCGTCGGTGGGACGCTTCCTCCGGCCGGCACGGCGCCACCGACCTGCGCTCGTATCACCGTATCGTGCACTACCTGCGCCCAGCTCTTCCTGCTCGAACGGGGCATGTGCTCGGCTTTCGGCGACCAGTGGCATCCGCTGCACGGCAACTGAGATGAAGCGATCACCGACCTATTTCGGCCGGATGCCCAATGCGGATGTCGCCCCGACCTTCGCGGCCCTGGCCAAGACCATCGATCCCAAAAGCGATCTGGAGTACGGTTCGCCGTTCGAACTGCTGGTGGCGGTGGTGCTGTCAGCGCATGCCACCGACAAGTCGGTGAATCTCGCCACCCGCAAGCTCTTCCCGCTCGCCAATACGCCCAAGGCCATCCTCGCGCTGGGCGTCGAGGGGCTGACGCCGTACATCAGGCATATCGGTCTCTACCGCGGCAAGGCCCAGCGCGTCATCGACCTCTGCCGGCTGCTGATCGAACGTCATGGTGGCGAAGTGCCGCGCGAACGCGCGGCACTGGAGGATCTCCCAGGGGTCGGCCGCAAGACCGCCAACGTCATCCTCAACATCGTCTTCGGCGAGCCGACCATCGCCGTCGATACCCATGTCCAACGGGTGGCCAACCGCCTCGGCCTGGCCAAGACCACGGCGCCGCTGCGGACCGAGGAGGTGCTGTTGGCGCGCACGCCGGCGCAGTACCTCCAGCATGCGCACCATTACCTGATCCTGCACGGGCGTTATTGCTGTACCGCGCGCGCACCGCGCTGCCCGACCTGCCCGGTCAGGACCTGGTGCCGTTTCCCCGACAAGACCCCTGGGTGAACGCTTGCGCCTGGGAGCGCCGGCTCAATGCCGTTTAGCTAAGAACCGTCGTTTTTCATGGTTTTTCTATCAGTTTTCTTCCGTCGCCGCAGGCCTCGTGGGGATTTGCAGAGCCGTGGATAGGATCTTCCGGGCCTGATCCGGTCGCGATTTCGCCA
>JANPIY010000568.1:0-4878 GCA_031425255.1 Planctomycetota bacterium | reverse complement strand
GTCCGATGTCCGATGTCGCTTGTGGTCATGGCGATGACGGTGGTCGTTCACCCAAGGTGTCAATCGTGGCGGCTTGTGCGAACGCCAAGACGGCAACAGTCCATCACGGAGGTGGCCGTGGGCAGTGACATCGGACATCGGACATCGGACATTGGACAGCAGAAAGACATCGGACGTCTCAAGGACATCGGCCGTCTGAAGACCACCTTCGACATCTTCCAATGGTACCGCGATGTGCGCGCCAGCGGCAAGCCGGTGGCGTGGTGCTCGGCTTTCGCGCCGGCCGAGGTGCTGGTGGCGATGGGCATCGTGCCGGTCTATCCCGAGAACCATGCGGCGATGCTCGGCGCCTTGTCGGAGACCCGCGATCCGGATCAGCCCTATGCCCGCGCGGCGATCACCGCTTCGGAGGGCGCGGGGCTGGCGACGCCGCGGCTGTGCGCCTATGCCCTCGCCGACATCGGCGTGCTGCATGGCGGTACTTCGCCGATCGGCGGCCTGCCGGAGGCTGATCTGTTCTATGCCTGTGACAGCCAATGCGCGGTGGTGGCGCGCTGGGGCGACGACGTGCAGCGTCTGCTGCGTGCGCGTGGCCGCGAGATCCCGCATTATGTCCTGAAGGCGCCGCCGCTGACGCGCGCTGAGGCGCATACCCCGGCCGAGCTCGCCGGCTTCAAGGCGCAGATCCAGGAGCATGTGCGCGACCTCGAAACCCGCTTCGGCACCAGACTCGACGATGCGCGTCTGGCAGTGGTGGTGGCGGAATCGGCGGCGGCGAACCGGCTGTGGCAGCGGTGTCTGGAACTCGGGCGCCGGCGCCCGGCGCCGTGGACCAACCTCGACGCCTTCACCGCCATGGCGCCGATCGTCATCGCGCGCGGCACGCCACAGTGCACGGAGTTCTACCGCCGTCTGCTGGCCGAGCTGGAGCAACGGGTGCAGGACGGCGTCGCCGCGGTGGCGAACGAGCGCGTGCGCCTGCTGTGGGACGCCATCCCGGTGTGGCCGCGCAAGAACTGGTTCGCCAAGTTCTGCGGCGAGCGCGGGGCGGTCTTCGTCGCCAGCACCTATACCCATTCGTGGTGGTTCGACTTCGATGCCACGCGCCCGCTCGACACCCTGGTCGAGCGCTACGCCTGGAACACCATGAACCGCTCGGGCAAGTGGGTGCTCGACTGGACGCTGGATCTGGTGCGCGATTACGCCGCCGACGGTATCGTGGCGCACTGGAACAAGAGCTGCGGCATCTGGAACAGCTACGTCAAACGCCGACTGCCGGGTTATACCGCCGCTGGCGTGCCATGGATGCAGCTCGACGCCGACATGGTCGACGCCCGGCACTTCGACGAGGCGCGGGTGGCTCACCAGCTCGACGCTTTCATCGCCGGCCTGGCGGCACGGAGCTAGGGTGGGCGTCTGATGACGGTAGTCGTTGGCCGCTGGCGGTCGACAGACTGTAAGTCCTGGAGGTCCCGGACGACCAACAACGCGTGCAAGCCATCCACTGACCGCTGCGATTGAGCCGGGCCGCCGAGCTGATAGAGCATCCCACCTGGAGTCCCGACCATGCCCATCCGCGCATACCTGCTGCTCTCCGCCCTGGTGGCGGTGTCCATGCTCACCGTCGGTTGTTTCGGTCCCCGTACCGTCCACGACGAGTGGCGCCCAGGTGTTCCCAAGCGCCATGGCGAGGTGGTCGGTGGCAAGCAGCAGGGCCCGTGGACCTACTGGTACGACTCCGGCGCCAAGCAGGCGGAGGGGTCCTGGCACCGCGACTACCAGGATGGCCAATGGACCTGGTGGTACGCCGACGGTCGCGTGCGTCAGACCGGCGCCTACGCCGGGCAGGGACTCGATCCCAACCGGCTTTCCAGCGCGCCACGCAGCGGTCATTGGCGGTTCTGGTACGACAACGGCCAGCTGACCTGCGCCGGCGACTACGCCGCCGATCGTCAGGTCGGGAGTTGGCAGTTTTTCACCCGTGAGGGCAAGGCCTATGCGGTGGGCAACTTCACCGCTGGGGTCAAGGATGGCCCATGGCTCTGGTGGCATGGCAATGGCCAGCGCAAGGAGAGCGGCACCTTCGCCAACGGCATCAAGGTCGGCGAATGGATCACCTGCGACGCCACCGGTGCGGTCACCTCCGTCACCGCCTATACCATTGATGGCAAGGTCGTCCCGACCCGGCCGGTGGCGCTGGCGAAGCCGCCGGTGCCTGCGCCAGTGGCGCCCCCCGCGGCCGGAACGGTGGCGGAACCGCCGGCCGTGAGCGTGGTGCCGGTGAGCGCAGAGTCCGTCATGGCCGTGCCCGAGCAGACGGTGGCGGTGGCGGTGACGCCCAAGGCGGCCGAGCCCGAGCTCGTCCTCCCCGCCGCCGACGCGCCGCCGCTGTCACCGACCATCACGGTGCCAGCGCTGTGGACGTCGGCGCAGGAGGCCAACGCCAACTCGCTGGTGCGGCTCTACGACAAGGGCGACGTCGTCATCCGCGGCTACGAGGATGCCTTCGCGCCGACCGGCGATCGCCAGAAGCGCGACCTGCTGGGCAAGCCGCTGACCCAGACGCGTTTCCTGTCCGCCACCGGCAGCGTGCTCGACATCGCCAAGCAGCGCGGCAAGAAGCCGGTGCTGATGGTGGTGCTGCGTGGTTTCTCCGGCCAGGTGTGCCTCTATTGCGCCGCCCAGACCACCGCCATCGGCAAGAACATCGCGAAATTCAGGGAGCTCGGCGTCGAGGTGGTGGTGATCTACCCAGGTCCCGTGGAGGCCGTCGCGCCCTTCATCGAGGCCGTGCGCAGCCTGGCCAACGAACCTCCGCCGATGCCGGTCGCGCTCGACGTCAGCCTGATCGCGGTGCGTCAGCTCGGCATCGAGGACAACCTCGCCAAACCGACCTCGCTGATCATCGATAAGGAGGGGATCGTCCGTTACGCCTACGTCGGCAGCACCATCGCCGACCGTCCGGCGGTCAAGGACTTGTTGAATGAGCTGGCCAGATACGTGAAGTAGCCGCCCTATGGCCAGCGAACGCACCGCCCTCACCCGCATCGATTCCGCCGCGCAGAAGACCATCGGGACCGGTGCACCCGAGCCGGAGGTCGGCGCGCTGCCCAGGCCGGTCATTCCCGAGGTCGAACTGGATCGCGAGATCGGCCGCGGCGGCATGGGGGTGGTGTATAGCGGCCGGCAGACCTACCTCGATCGCCGGGTCGCGGTCAAGCTGCTGCTGGTCGACCAGACCACCGCCGATGACGAATACGTCCGGCGCTTCCAGCGCGAGGCCAAGATCCTCGCGGGCTTGTCGCATCCGCACATCGTCGCCTGCTACTCGGCCGGAATGACCACCGCTCGTCAGCCCTACCTGGTGATGGAGTTCATCGACGGGCCCAATCTCAAGCAGTGGATCGCGGAGCACGGACCCTTGCCGCAGCGCGAAGCCCTGCGCCTGGCCCGCGAACTGGCGCAGGCGCTCGGGCACGCGCATAGCAACGGCATCATCCACCGCGACGTCAAACCGGAGAACGTGCTGCTGGCCAAGCGCGAGGGCGACAACGATCCGTTCCCCTTCCAGGCCAAGCTGGTCGATCTCGGCCTCGCCCGTCCACAAGGCGCCCAAGGCGACATGCACCTGACCGGCGCCGGCAAGGTCATGGGCACGCCGACGACGATGGCGCCCGAACAGTTCGATGATCCGGAGGGGGTCGATTTCCGCGCTGACATCTATGGCCTGGGCTGCGTGCTCTTCCACGCCTTGACCGGACGCCCGGCTTTCGATGGCAAGACCCTGGCGCAGATCGTCACTGCCAAGGTCTCCGGCGTAGCGCCCAATCCGAGCGCCGAGGTCGGCGGGCTCTCTCCCGCCGTCGGTGCGCTGGTTGCCGACATGCTGGCCAAGGACCGCATGAGCCGGCCGCAGAGTTACGAGGAACTCATCGCGCGCTGTCATCCGCTGCTGGGCGGACGCAGTGCGGCGGTGGGCAGCCGTCGCCTGTCGTGGGCGGTGATCACCGGTGTTGGCGTGCTCGCCGCCGCCATCCTGGCGGTGCTGATCATCCCGGCGCAGGGCGGCACGCGGAGCGCCGCTCCGACGACTCCGCCGGTGAGCGCCACCGTACCGGTGGCCCCGCCGGTGCCGGCGCCCGCCGCCCTCGGCGGTCCCACGCTGCTGTGGCGCGAGGACGTCGGCACCCGGCTCAAGGATTGGAGCTTCGCCAAAGGTGCACTGTGGGCGCACGCCGAGGAGACCGAGCACGGGATCGCCGGCGCCGCCGGGCGCATCAGCCGCCCGCTCGCGGCCGGGCCGTGGATCCTTGACGTCGTCCTGCAACCGGCCGAAGGCCCGGACGGTCGCACCGAGCAGGCGCACATCGGTTTCCAGCTGGCGAACGGCCAGGGGATCTACGTGCAGATCAGCAATAACGGCTCGATCCTGCCGATGCAGGTTTGGCAGACCTTCCCGGACCCCAAGGCGGCGCCCCAATTGTTGATGAATGGCGCGTTGCCGCCTGGGAAGGGGCATTTCACCTTCAGCCTCAGCGAACGCTTCCTGCGCATCACCGCCAACGGCGCGGCGTTCGAGAAGGCCATCAGCCTGGCCAGCGACCCCACCGTGCTGTACCTCGAGACCGTGGGCGATGCGCCGCTGCTGGTGCACGACCTGACCATCCGCCGCGCGGAAAGCCCAACGAAATAGTTCTCAAGTCGTGCTGGGCTTCGCCGTTCATGCGGGTTGGAGGACCGCGATGATCGTCAACGGCTCCAGCCTGTCGTTCACGGCCAGCCACACCTTTGCCGCGAGCAGTCAGCGCAGCGAGCGGCTGAGCACCTGGACGGGCGCCCGCCCTGAGCTGGCGGAGGCGGTGTCCTCGCCGATGACCT
>JANPIY010000567.1:0-2467 GCA_031425255.1 Planctomycetota bacterium | reverse complement strand
AACGGCCGCTCGCTCGCCGGATGCTTTCCCAACGGCGGCAAGCGCATCGCCGGCGCCTATCCGCTCTACGACGCGAAGCAGAAGCGGGTCGTGACGCTGGAGACCGCGATCAACCAGTGCCTGCGCACGCACAGCGAAACGGCCTACGACCCCGTGGATCCGGAGACGATGGGCGCGGTCGTGGCGTACGTGCGCTCCCTTTCGGAACGGCAGAAGATCGCCGTGCGCGTCTCCCCTGCGGCGGAGGAGCGCCGCGAGGCGGGACGGCGCCTGTACGCCAGCCGCATCGGGCAGCGCAACTACGCGTGCGCGTCGTGCCACATGCAGGGCGCGGGCAAGCGTTACGACGGCGAGGTGCTGTCGGCCGCAGCCGGCCAGGCGGCGCATGCGCCCGTGATCCGCGACGGCAAGGCGGTCACGCTGCAGGCGCGCATGCGCGAATGCCTCGAGCGCATGGGCGCCGCACCCTTCCCCGCGGGCTCCGAGGAGCTGAACCACCTGGAGTATTTCCTGACCGTGCTCGCCAACGGCCAGCCGTTGCAACCCAACGCCGGGCGCGAACGCTAGCCTCGTTGGCTTACCAGGGATTGATCTCCACGTAGCCCAGGATCGCGCCCGACTTCGCGTCCACGAGCACGCTGTAGTCATGGGCCCGCGCCTTCAGGGGCAGGTAGCGCGTGTCCTCGAGCGTGCGCCCCAGCCGCGCGAGCGTTGCATCGAGCGCCTTCGCCGATTCGGGATGGGCCTTGCGCAGGCGCTCAACAGGCTTGGCCTTCGTCGCCGCGGTCGCAGCCAGGCTCTCGTAGGGAGCGTAGAAGCGCGGGAAGTGCTGGACATCCCGCCCGCCGGCCGCAGCCGACATGATGATTTCCATCTGGGTGCTGGCATCCTGCGGTGGATTGGCGCCCACCACGCGTGGCCCACCCCAGGGAATTTCCCGGTACTCGGGACGGCTTCCCATCGCGAGCGCCTCGGGCTCGAGGTCGATCACGGCCACCAGGTCGAAGCGGTCCACCGTGAAGACCATGAAGGCCGGCCGGACCTGCGAAACGATGAAGACGCCATAAGCCAGCGCGGCCGCCTGGACGAAGCCAATCACTGCCAGGTCGAACCGGATGAGGTGCCTGGCCTTCCTGGGGTTGAAGATGACCAGCGTGATCAGCGGGCCCAGGACCACGTCGACGGCGATCAGGATCATCACCAGCGTATGGCCGCCCATCGCCGTGAACAGGGGCCCTGGATACCAGATGAACATCATCAGGCCGACGACCAGCGCGGCAATCGCGGCGCTGATGCCGAAGTGGATGGAGGCCGCCTGCAGCCGGGTCATTGCGCGATGCGTGTCCGCCGGAAAGGAGGCCGCATTTTAGCCTGCGCCACCCACCATGAAAAATGCCCGCGGGCTACCCCGCGGGCATTGCCTGCGGCCGACCGGGGCTACAGGGCCGGCTGGCGGCAGTTCGCCGGGAAATACTTGTAGTTGGCGGAAGTGGCATCCGTGCCGCAATGGAACCCGGCAATGGTCTCGCCGTTGACCGCCATCTTGGAGGGCGGATTGGCATCGCTCGTCGGGGCGAGCACGAGCACCTTGCCGTCGACGTTGACCGTGTCGATGTTGCGGATCGTCACGGACACCTTGCCCGCGGCGACCTCGAGCTTGGAGGCGTACTGCGTGCCCACCTTGTCATCCAGGTAGCAACCGGATTCGGCGGTGTTGGCCGGGAGCTTGTTCGTGGCGGTGGCGAACTCGACGACCGCGGTCTTGCAGGCACCGGCCAGGGCCGCGACTTCCGTGATCTTCGAGCGCTTCAGGTAATCCTGGTAGGCCGGGATCGCGACGGCGGCCAGGATGCCGATGATGGCGACCACGATCATCAGTTCGATGAGCGTAAAGCCCTTTTGAGTCTTGGTCATGACGTCTCCTTGTGGGCAAAGACGTGGAGCTGAATTCCTGGCACCGAATGGGGTGCTGCCTCCCTCTAATAATAAGCAATCGACATGCCACCGAGTACCCCGCGTCGAAGACGGATTGCGCGTACGGAGTCGGTAGCGAGGACTCGAATCAGCGAGAGACCCACATGAAAAATGCCCGCGGGCGTGAACCCGCGGGCATCGGTACTGCTCCTTGATTGCCTGGCGCATTGCGGCCGCCGGGCAAGAAGGCTAAGCCTGGCTTACAGCGCCGGCTGGCGGCAGTTGGCCGGGAAGTACTTGTAGTTCGGGGCCGTGGCATCCGTGCCGCAATGGAAGCCGGCGATGGTCTCGCCGTCGACAGCCAGCTTGGAGGGCGGGTTGGCATCGCTGGTCGGGGCGAGGGCGAGCACTTTGCCGTCCACGTTGACTGCGTCGATGTTGCGGATCGTCACGGCGATCTTGCCCGCGGTGACCGTCAGCGCGGAAGCGTACTGCGTGCCCACCTTGGCATCCAGCGTGCAGCCAGCTTCGTCGGCGTTGGCCGGGAGCTTGT
>JANPIY010000566.1:0-3150 GCA_031425255.1 Planctomycetota bacterium | reverse complement strand
TCTTGATGTCGTCCTTGTTCTCCTTCACCACGGGCTCGACAATCCTGAAGCGCGTATTGCCGATGATGGCCGATTGTCAGTCGAGCTACTTGTCGATCTTGTCGGCGGCATCTTCAATATATTGCTGGTTTCCTCGTCGTTCATACTGGTGCTTTGGTACGTCGGTGGATCAATTGCGCTGGGAGGGCTCACGGTCCCAGGCTACCTGGTGCTGGCCGTTCTGATATATACCGGCATCACGTCATTCGTGATGTACAGGCTCGGCTGGCCGCTCGTTGCCAGGGTGGAGGAAAAGGCTGCTGGCGAGGGAAACTTCCGATATGCCCTTACACGGGCACGGCAGAACATGGGGCCAGATCACGATGGTGAAAAAGCCGAACTCAACGCCTCCTTGAAAGCGTTGGCTGGATTATGGATTGCCGTGATCCAGCGCCAGTCTCGGATGGTTATTCTGACAGGCGGCAACAGTGTGTTGTCGTCCGTGATCCCGCTGCTGCTCTGCGCGCCCAAGTATCTCTCCGGCGACATGACGCTTGGCGATCTGATGCAGGCGGCCACGGCGTTCATGCAGGTCCACACCGCGTTGAACTGGCTGGCGGACAACGCTCTCAGTCTGGCGAACTGGTCGGCCTCCGCACGGCGCGTGGCGGCGCTCGACCTCTTGTATCGCGACCATGAACCTGAGCTCGGCGCATCGGATGCGGATCCAGAGCCGGCATTTTCGCGGCAGATGGAGATAGGATGACTGGCATGAATGTTCGCATTGTTATCTCAGGCGTCCGGCATGCCCTGCCTACGGGCGTGTGAAAACGAGCGGATTGCCGATCCAGAGGCCATCCCAAATTTCAGGAAAACCCTAACCCCACCCGCGTCAAACAGATATTGCATGCCGATAACGCCACCGTGCCCGACATCACACCCGCAAAGGCGAAGCTTTTTGCGGCGAATATAGCCGTTGAGCCGATCAATCGGTTCGTGTCGCACTTGTTGAGAGACATCAATATCCAGCGGCTCTTTTCGGCCGATCCTGAGACTCGCTTTTCGCTTCAGGATCATGCCGATGAAGGTTTCTCCCATTCTTGTGCTGCTTGCAGTTGCAGTCGGCGTTGGCGGCGCGATGTACTGGATGCGGCCCAAGGTCCAAGCACTGCCGGCCGGTCTGGCGCAGGCCAACGGGCGCATCGAGGTGGAGCGGGTCGATATCGCGACGAAGAATCCTGGTCGCGTGGCGGATATCCGCGTCAGGGAAGGCGACTTTGTCACCAAGGGCGCCATCGTTGCGCATATGGATGTCGCAGATCTCCTTGCGCAGCTCGCTGCGGCAAGAGCGGCGGTCCGCCGGATGGACGAAGGGATCGGCAAGGCGAAGGCGGAACTCGGCAGCCGCGACGCGGAGCTGAAGCTTCACGATGTCGAGGTGCGCCGCGCCCTGGAGCTTGGCCGCAACATCATCAGCCAGGCCGAGATCGACAAGCGCGTCGCCCAGCGTGATGTTGCGAAGGCGGCCGTGGTAGGCGCGAAAGCGGGGATCGGGGATGCCGAGGCGGCAAAAGACGCCGCCGAGGCTCAGGTCAGGCTTATCCAGGTGAATATCGATGACATGACGCTGGCGGCTCCCGTCTCCGGCCGTGTCGAGTACCGGCTGGTGCAGCCAGGCGAGGTGATCGGCGCTGGCGGCAGGCTGGTCACACTGCTCGATGTCTCCGATGCCTTCATGACGATCTTCCTGCCGACATCGGAGGTGGGGCGCGTTGCGCTGGGCTCAGAGGCGCGGATCGTGCTGGATGCCGCGCCGCAATACGTCGTGCCTGCCAGCGTCTCATTCATTGCAGGCGAAGCACAGTTCACGCCCAAGTACGTCGAGACCCGGAACGAGCGCGAGAAACTCATGTACCGCGTCAAGCTGAAGATCGATCCGAAATTGCTGGAGACCTATCGCGATTATGTGAAAGCAGGGCTGACCGGCGTGGCCACGGTGAAAGTGGCGGCGGACGCAAGCTTTCCTGAAGCCATGACCTTGCGCTTGCCGGAGCCGCCGAGGACCGACGATGTCCGCTAGCTGGAACGGGAACGGCAATGCCGTCGCAATATCGGGCCTGCGGCATGTCTACAAGAATGCGGTTGCGCTGGATGGCGTGAACCTCGTCGTTCCTGTCGGATCGGATACGGCCATCATCGGCCCCGATGGCGTCGGGAAGTCAACGCTGCTGAGCCTGATTGCCGGAGCGCGCATCATCCAGCAGGGAAGCGTCGAGGTTCTGGGCGGAGACATGGCGGCATCGCAGCATCGCAGCAAGGTTGCATCCCGGATCGCCTTCATGCCGCAAGGTTTGGGGAAGAACCTTTACCCGACGCTTTCGGTCTCCGAAAACATAGACTTCTTCGCCAGTCTCTACGCGACATCTGCTGCCGAGCGGACCGAACGGCGAGGACGCCTGCTGAAAGCCACCGGGCTGGACCCTTTCCCGGATAGACCCGCCGGCAAGCTCTCCGGCGGGATGCGGCAGAAGCTCTCGCTCTGCTGCGCGCTGGTCCATGATCCCGATTTGCTGATCCTCGACGAGCCGACGACCGGCATCGACCCGCTTTCGCGAAGGCAGTTCTGGCAACTGATCGACAGCATCCGGACCGTCCAGCCCGATCTGACGCTGCTGGTCGCCACAGCATACATGGAAGAGGCCGAGCGCTTCGGCTGGCTGGTCGCGATGGATGCAGGGAAAATTCTTGCTTCCGGCCGGAAGGCGGGTGTTCTGAAACACGCGGGCGCCGCCACCATTGAAGAAGCCTTCGTCAAGCTCCGGCATCGCGGCGCAGCTTTCGAAACGAGCCGTCCTTCTATTCCTGAAAGTCGCGTTTTCGATGGCCCGCCCGCCATCATCGCGGAGGGGCTGACCTGCCGCTTCGGCGATTTCACAGCCGTCGACAATGTCAGTTTCCGCATCAGCCGCGGCGAGATCTTCGGCTTCCTCGGCTCGAACGGCTGCGGCAAGACCACGACCATGAAGATGCTGACAGGCCTTTTGCCTGCGACGTCAGGCAAGGCGGAGCTTCTGGGCAAGCCGGTGAACGCCACCGATCTCGAAACCCGCCGGCGCGTCGGCTACATGTCGCAATCCTTCTCGCTTTATGGCGAGCTGACAGTACGCGGAA
>JANPIY010000565.1:0-14602 GCA_031425255.1 Planctomycetota bacterium | reverse complement strand
CGCCGTGGCATTGCCCGTCAGCAACGAATAGGCGGCGACCTCGAACCCCAGGAATCGCGCCACGCGCCCCAGCGCGGTGACGATCTGACGCTCCACCTCGTCCGCGGGAATATGCATCAACAAGGTCGAGATCTCGGTGATCAGGCGCTCGAAACGAAGCTGCTCATCCAATGCGATGGGGTGCACCTGCACGCTGGCGTCATCTGGGGAATCGCATGGTGATGGATAAGCGATCGCTTCATTCATGGCCGTCTCATTGTCCGCTAGATCGGTGATCCGCCCGGCGCCGATCTACCGGGTATTCCGCAGGCGTAAACGCTGAGTGTGTACCGCTGGGCGGGGAATGACGGTCGACCTCCCCCTCAAGACCTGCCCTAAAGGGCAGGAGGCATCCGGGTTGGCCGTGCGCACAAGCTCCCTCCAGATGCCCGCAACCCTCATGACCTATGTTGCGTTCGTGGACGATGACGAGAGTCTGCGCCGGTCCTTTAGTCGCGTTTTGCGACTATCAGGATTGATTCCGGTCGCTTATGACTCCGCCGAAAGCTTCCTGGCCGACCAGAAGCGTCCCCGCTTCGACTGCATGGTCTTCGACGTCCAGCTGACCGGGATGTCGGGACTGGATCTCGCGCGGCAGCTGAATGTCACCAAAGATGTCACGCCCATCATCTTCATCACGGCGCACGATGATCCCTCGGCGCGGATGAGCGCGCATATGATCGGCTGCGCGGGCTATTTCACCAAAGCCGACCCTGGCCGGCTCATCATCGACGCCATCTACCGTGCGATTGGCCTGTCTCCGCCGTCATGAACAGACCCCGTCATCGCTCCAGATCCACCACCACCACCACCACCAAGAGAGCCCCATGATCCGCGAACTCGTCCTCACCATCACCGCCACCACCGTCCTCATGGCCGCCGACCGCGACTGGACCAAGGACTGGACCATCGATGTCCGCGGCCATGTCGGTGGCTCATCGCCGATGACCGAGGTCGATGGCACCGATGTGGACGGCACGTTCTCCCTCGCCTGGGGCATCGATGCGGCATTCCATCGCCCGCTCGGCGACGGTGACAAGCTGGGCCTGGTGCTCCTGGGCGGGGTGTTCCGCGATGTCCATCGCGCCAGCGAAGGTGATCTCGATCTCGATTATACGGTGTTCGGCCTCAACCTCGCCGGCGGTCTGAGCTGGAAGCTGAACCCGGAATGGCACCTCGAAGGGCTGCTGCATGCACGCCTCGGAAGCGGTGATCTGGATGGCACCGATCAGAACAACACCTCAGTGTCCGGCGATCGCGGCACGTCGCACGCTTTCGGAGCTTCCGTCGGCGGTTACTACACCTTTCCCTTCAAACTCATGGTCGGCGGCACGCTGGGCTACGAGTTCTGGCAGGGTGAATCCGACATCGCTGGCCAGACCTTCGACGTCCAGGGCGACGGTCTGATCTTCGCTGCCGTCGCCGGGTACGCGTTCTGAGCATGCATCCCTTTCCCACCCCCCCGCACGCACGTTTCCCCTTCCGCCGCGCCCTCATCGGCAACGTGCTGCTGATGGGTGGTGTCGGCAGCGCTTCCGCCCTCGATGCCTACATCGTCGGACCACGGGCGCTGGGCATGGGTGGGACCGGGGTGGCGTCTGCGGATGACGCCACCGCCCAGTTCTACAATCCCGCGCTGTTCGGTTTCTACGGCCGGGCCACCGGCCCGGACAATCAGGGCTTGGCCGACAAGAGCTGGGGCGGTGGTTTCGATGCCAGTGCCGGCCTGCGCATCCACGGCAATCTGACAGAATTGATCGACACGCTGGGAGACCTCGACATCGCCGGCTTGCGGGCGAACGGGATCCAGACGCCGGAGGACCTGCGCGCGCTGGTGGTGACCGCCAGGACCTTGAGCGAACTCCTGGCCTCGACCAACGCGGTGTCGGCGGATGCCAATGCCGGAGTGTCGGTGCGCATCGGCCACTTCGCCCTGGGCGTGCGTGGCTACGGACAGGCAGCGACCCTGGTCAACAATGCCGACCTCGTGAACGTCGCGCTCGACGTGACCGGCATCGCGTTGGCCACCGACATCAACAATTCAGGAGCCGCCACCGACAGTCAGGTGCTCCTGCTCAACACCTCGCAACGCGATGCGCTCTACACCTCGCTGGGCGGAGCTGGAGCTTTCGATGGTGCGTCGGCGGCTGGCCAGGCGGTCCAGCGCATCGACTACGACATGCGCCAGTCCGGCCTGACGGCGGATCAGGTGTCGACCACCGTGACCGTGCTGCAGAACGCTGCGCAGGGATCGGGTGATGGCTTCGATGAGAACGACACGGTCATGCGTATCCGCGGCTTCGGCCTGGTGGAGGTGCCCCTGAGCTATGGCTGGGCGATCGATGACCATTGGTCGATCGGCGGATCACTCAAGCTGTTGGTGGGTCGCGTCACCGGCGCCCAGGTCTCGGTATTCAAGGAAGGCGCCCTCGAATCCCTGGAAAGTACGCCGGATCACGCGCAGAACACCGTGACCTGGGGACTCGATCTGGCCGTGGCAGGGCGTTGGCAATGGATCCAGGCCGGCCTCGTCGGACGTAATCTGAATTCGCCGAGCTTCGATGGTTTCACCAGCGATTTCGACGGGCAGCCACAGGTGGTCGAGGGGATCGAGATCGACCCCCAGCTCGCCGCCGGCGTGGCCTTCATCCCGTGGCCGTGGCTGACCGTCGCGCTCGATGCCGACCTGCTGCCCGGTCAGTCCTCCTTCACCGGCTATGAGACCCAGCGCATCGGTGCCGGCTTCGAGGTGAATCCCTGGAACGTCCTCGCCCTGCGCGCCGGCGTGTACCAGAACATCGCCGAGAGCGACATCGGGCCGGTCGTCACCCTGGGAGCGGGTCTCAATCTGTGGGCCGTGCGCCTCGACCTGTCGCTTGCCGCTTCGACCGAGACCACGCCGATCCTCGACTACGACCTGCCCGATGAGATGCGCGCCGCACTCGCGCTCACCGTGGACTTCTGACTTCCGCATCGCCCTGATCACATTGCACACCACATACCTCCGGAACCACCATGCGCCGATCGCTCCTCCTGCCGCTCCTGACCGCCGCCCTCGCCCCCGCCATGGCGATGGAAGGCGTCAAAGACATCAGCGTCACCTTCGATGTGATCGGATACGCCTCGCAGGAATTCAGCGTGGGCTACTTCGAGGACGATTGGAGCTCGGGCAATCGCTACGAGATCAACGCCATGGCCCAGCTCGAGGGTGACCGCGTGCGTCCGAGCGGCGGGGTGTATTTCTTCTATGAAGACCGTGACTGGGCAGGCGATTCACAGGAGAGCGCCGAGTACGAATGCTGGGGCTTCGGCCTGCAGGGCGGCGCGACCCTCCACTTGATCCCGCCGGAGAAGAACCTGTGGTTGGCGCTCGTGCCCTACGGCCGTGGCGGCCTGGGCTTCCAGGATTTCTCGGCGCGCAACGTCGAAATCGATGGCGATCGCTACAACCTCTCCTCCAGTTCCGGCCGTATCGAACTCGCTGCGGGCATCGATCTGCGCCTGACGGTGGCCAAGCGGGTCGAAGTGGTGTTCGGCGGTGGCGTCGATTACTGGTCCGGCGCGGACGTCTACCTCACCGCGGGGACCAATAACGGTGGCGCCTACGTCGGCAGCAACGGTACCTTCACCGGTACCGATGCTTTTGTCCGCTTCGGTGCCGGTGTCCATTTCTGACCGGAAAACTTCATCGTCACACCTCACCCGGATGCTCCCATGACCGACTCCCGCCGCTGTTTCCCGCTCATCCCTCTCCTCGGCATGAGCGTCGTGGTGGGTGCTACCGCCGCTGAGGAAAGTGGCGGCCACGCAGACCTGGCGAAGAAACTCTCCAACCCGGTGGCGGCACTGATCTCGGTGCCGTTCCAGCTCAACTACGACACCCATTTCGGACCGGCGGAAGATGGCTATCGCTACACCCTGAACGTCCAGCCGGTGGTGCCGGTGTCGTTGAACGCGGAGTGGAACCTCATCAGCCGTACCATCCTGCCGCTGGTGCATCAGGACGACATCTTCCCTGGGGCGGGCCATCAGACCGGCATCGGTGACATCCTGCAGAGCGTCTTCCTGTCGCCGGTGAAACCGACGGCGGGCGGCTGGATCTGGGGTGCTGGTCCGGTGCTGTTGCTGCCGACGGCCTCGGATGATCTGCTCGGGGGCGGACAATTCGGTGTCGGTCCCACGGTGGTGGCCCTCCGCCAATCCGGCCCCTGGACCTATGGCGTGTTGGCCAACCACATCTGGTCGATGGCGGGCGATGATGACCGCGCCGACGTCGATGCCACCTATGTGCAGCCATTCATCTCGTTCACCACCCCCAGCGCGTGGACCTTTTCCGCCAACGCCGAGATGACGCACGATTGGGAGGCCGAGGACACCAACCTGCCCATCACCGCAACGGTGGCGAAGGTGGCCAAGGTCGGCGACCAGCTCATGCAGTTCCAGGCCGGCCCACGCTACTACCTCGCCTCGACGGAAAACGGCCCTGACGACTGGGGCTTCCGCCTCGCGGTGGTCTTGCTCTTTCCCCGCTGATGCGCCGCATTCTTCACCAAATCCTCACCGGCTTTCCCCACAAGTAGAACCATGAGCACCAGCGCAGCTGATAGGAATCATCGATGAAGAGGCTTCTCCGGGAGCCACTGCTGCACTTCCTCGCCCTGGGGGCAGTGATCTTCGCGCTCAATGCGTGGCTGGAGAAACCGCGGTCGACCGAGACCGCGGCACAACGCATCAACGTCACGGCGGCAGTGATCGAGCAGTTGCGAACCGGGTACGAGCGCCAGTTCGGCCAGGCGCCGGATGAGAAGGAACTGCGGGGATTGGTGACGGCGCACATTCGCGAGGAGGTGTATTATCGCGAGGCGCTGGCGCTGGGCCTCGACCGTGACGACACCATCGTGCGGCGGCGGATGGCGCAAAAGATGGAGTTCCTGACTGGCGATCTCGCCGGCGCGGTGGAGCCCAGCGAGGCGGTGGTTCTGGACTTTTTCCACAAGAACGCCGCGCGTTATGCCAGGCCGGCGCGGGTGAGTTTTCGCCACGTCTATTTCAGCAAGGAGAAGCGCGCAGCGAAGAATGAGGCGACGGCGCGCGCCGCACTCGCCGACTTGGCCACTGGGACGAGCGATGAGACGATGGGGGATGCCTTCTTGCATGGCTTCGAGTTCGGTGATCAGGACCTCCAGCAGGTCACGGCGCTCTTTGGAGAGGAGTTCAGCTCCCAGCTCGCCGCTCTGCGCGAGGGCCAATGGAGTGGCCCGATCGCTTCGAGCTATGGCCTGCACCTGGTGCGTATCGATGCACGGGGTGCCCTGCAGCCGGCCACTCTCGACGCGGTGCGCGCCACGGTGCTGCGTGACTTGAACGAAGAACGTCGCGCCGCCGGCAACCGCGACATCTTCGAGAAGCTCCGTGAGCGCTATCGGATCGAGATCGACGAAGCGGCGCTGGCGACAGCGGCGCTGACGTCAGCGGCGGAAGCAGCGACAGCAGTGGTCCGCCAATGAAGGCATCGTATTCATTGCTCCTGCTGGTACTGATCTGGTGCGTCGCCGGTGTCGGCGTGGTCGCCGCTCACGAGGTACGCCCGGCCTATCTCCAGTTGCGGGAGCGTGCGCCCGGCGAGTTCGATGTGCTATGGAAGGTGCCTGCGGCGGGCGGAATACCGCTGGCCGGCGAGGAGATTCCTCACCAACCGCCAACACCGCCTCAGGTCCAACGTCCGACCCTGGCTGACGCTCTCAGTCCGAAATCCGTGATGCCGTGCGGCTGTCCGGCACCGACGCTCGCACAATTGTCGCGTGGGGTGTTGGCCATCCACCCGTCCCTGCCCAAGGACGCCGAAACCATCTCCCTCCCGCGCTCAGAGCGCTTGTTTGGCGCGGAGGTCAAAAGTTGGGCCATCCGGGTACCACACGGACTCGAAGGCTGGGAAGTCACCGTGCATGGGCTGTCGGCAACGATGGTGGATGTGCTCGTGCACATCGCGTTCATCGACGGGCGCGTGGTGTCGCGCCTGCTGCGGCCGGATGCGCCATCGTTCCTTCTCACCAAGGAGACTGCTGGACCGGTGGCGAGTGGATATGTCATGCTGGGCATGGAGCACATCCTCCTGGGCATCGACCATCTGTTGTTCGTCCTGGCATTGGTGCTGATCGTGCGAGGCGTGGGCTTGCTGGTGAAGACCATCACCGCCTTCACGGTCGCGCACAGCGTCACCCTCGCGCTCGCAACCCTGGGCGTGGTGCAGGTGCCGGTGGTACCGGTCGAAGCGGTCATCGCGCTCAGCATCGTGTTCGTCGCAGTGGAAATCGTCCGCCGCCACCGTGGTGAGCACGGCCTTACCGAACGCGCGCCGTGGCTGGTCGCTGGCTTGTTCGGATTTCTTCATGGCTTCGGCTTCGCCGGTGCGTTGAGCGAGGTCGGTCTCCCCGCGAATGATATCCCACTGGCACTGCTGTATTTCAACCTCGGCGTCGAAGCCGGCCAACTGGCGTTCGTCGCGGTGTCGCTGGGCGTCATTGCGCTGCTGCGGCGCGCGCGCCTGCCGGAATGGTCGCCACTCCTTCCACCCTACGCTATCGGCAGCCTCGCCATGTTCTGGACCATCGAGCGCACCGCCGCGCTCTGGTGAACCACTCCATCTCCACGACCTCTATCAACCCAGTGAAAGAGCATGCCATGAAAACAAACCGACTCGTCCTCACGATCGCGACCATGCTGGCGATGTCCGTCAGCGCCTATGCCGCAGAAGAATCGGTCACTGGCGATGCTGGTACGATCAGCAAGGAGAATGCCGGCAAGGGGTTCCCCAAAAAGGCCTACTCACCTTACGCCAACCGCAGTTTCCCGACGCGTCCTCTCTTCGGCGATACGCACCTGCACACCGGCTTCTCGATGGACGCCGGCACCGCCGGCTGCCGGCTGTATCCGCGCGATGCCTATCGCTTCGCGCGCGGCGAGCAGATCACGGCCTCGAGCGGACAGCCGGTGAAGCTGTCCCGTCCACTCGACTTCCTGGTGGTTGCGGATCATTCGGACAACATGGGGTTCTTCCCTGAACTCCTGGCGGGGAAGCCCCAGATTCTGGCAAATGCCAAGGGTCGCCAATGGTATGACATGATCCAGCAGGGGAAGAACGCCGAGGCTATCTTCGACCTCGTCAATACCTTCGCTCAAGGGCAGTTTCCCAAGGAAATCATGTCCCTGCCCGGCACGCCCACCTTTCGCGGCGCATGGCAGGAGACCATCGCCGCAGCCGAGGCCTTCAATGACCCGGGCCGCTTCACCGCGTTCATCGGCTACGAATGGACGGCGTTGGACAAGGGCAACAATCTGCACCGCAACGTCATCTATCGGGACAACGGCGACAAGGCCATCCAGGTCGAGCCGTATACCTGCATCCCGCCGTTCGGGAGCATCAATCCCCTCGATCTGTGGAAATGGATGGATGCCTACGAAAAGAAGACCGGCGGCAGTGTGCTGGCCATCGCCCACAACGGCAACCTGAGCAACGGCGAGATGTTCCCTATCGTCGAGACCTTCGGCAAGGCCGTCGACCGCGATTACGTCGAGCAACGCGCCAAGTGGGAACGGCTCTACGAGAACACCCAGATGAAGGGCGACGGCGAGACGCATCCGTTCCTCTCGCCGAACGACGAGTTCGCCGGTTACGAAACGTGGGACAAAGGAAACCTCGACCTCAGCGTGGCAAAGAAGAAGGAGATGCTCGAGTACGAGTACTCGCGCGCGGCGCTCAAGAACGGGCTCAAGCTGGAAGCGAAGCTCGGCACCAATCCCTACAAATTCGGTGTCGTCGGCAGCACCGATTCCCATACCGGGCTCGCCACTGCGGAGGAAGACAACTTCTTCGGCAAGATCACCACGGGCGAGCCCTCGCCTGAGCGCCTGCACGCCAAGTTCATCACCAATCCGAAAAACGGCGTGAGCATATTCGACTGGGAGGTCGTCTCCTCCGGGTACGCCGCGGTATGGGCCGAAGAGAACACCCGCGCCTCGCTCTTCGACGCGATGCAGCGCAGGGAAACCTATGCCACCACCGGCTCGCGGCTGGTCGTGCGCTTCTTCGGTGGCTGGGAGTTCGACCAGGCCGATGCCGAGTCGCGTAGTCCTGCCCAGGCCGGTTACACCAAAGGCGTGCCGATGGGTGGCGACCTCAGCGCCGCCCCTGCGGACAAAGCGCCCACCTTCCTTGCCGCCGCAATGAAAGACCCGATCGGCGGCAACCTCGATCGCATCCAGATCATCAAAGGCTGGCTCGATGCCAAGGGCGACGTGCACGAAAAGATCTATGACGTCGCCTGGAGCGGCGATCGCAAACCCGGTGCAGATGGCAAGCTGCCCAGCGTCGGCAACACCGTCGATGTCGAAAATGCCACGTGGAGCAACAGCATCGGATCGGCAGAGCTGATCACCGTCTGGAAGGATCCTGAATTCGATGCCAAACAACGCGCCTTCTATTACGTGCGCGTCATCGAGATCCCCACTCCGCGCTGGACGGCATACGATGCCAAGAAATTCGGCACCAAGCCGCTGCCTGGCACGAAGATGACCACCACCGAGCGCGCCTACACCTCGCCCATCTGGTACACCCCCGCGAAATGAGCATCGCCAGCGGGTGCGGAACGCGTGACGTCGTCACAGCGAACCCGCCACTCGACACCACCCTCATTCAGGAACCCTATGAAACCCTTCCTCCTCCTGCTCGCGCTGGTCGCCATGGGAGTCACCACGACTTCCGCGGAAGAGACCGGGCCGAAGAAGAAGCCGAACATCCTGGTCATCTTCGGCGATGACATCGGCTACTGGAACATCAGCGCGTACAACCGCGGCATGATGGGGTACCGCACCCCGAACATCGATCGCATCGCCAAGGAAGGCGCGCTGTTCACCGACCACTATGCGCAGCAGTCGTGCACCGCTGGCCGCGCGGCGTTCATCACCGGGCAGTCGTGTTTCCGGACCGGCCTGCTCAAGGTCGGCCTGCCGGGCGCCAAGGAAGGGCTCTCAGAGAAGGACCCGTCGCTGGCGGAGCTGCTCAAGCCGCAGGGCTACGCCACCGGCCAGTTCGGCAAGAACCACCTCGGCGATCGCAACGAACACCTGCCGACCGTGCATGGCTTCGACGAGTTCTTTGGCAACCTCTACCACCTCAATGCCCAGGATGAGCCGGAGCATGCCGACTATCCGAAGAATCCCGAGTTCCTCGCCAAGTTCGGGCCCCGCGGCATGCTCAAATGCAGGGCCAGCGACAAGGATGACGCTGCGGTCGATCCACGCTTCGGTCGTGTCGGCAAGCAGGTCATCCAGGATACCGGCCCCTTGACCAAGAAGCGCATGGAGACGGTCGATGAGGAGGTGCTCAACGCCTCGCTCGACTTCATGGACCGTCAGCACAAGGCCGACAAGCCGTTCATGTGCTGGTTCAACTCCACGCGCATGCACATCTACACCTTCCTGAAACCCGAAGCGAACGGCAAGACCGGCCTGGGTCTGGTCGCTGACGGCATGACCGAGTTCGATGGCATGGTCGGTCAGCTCTTGAAGAAGCTCGATGACCTCGGCATCGCCGACAACACCATCGTGGTGTGGACCACCGACAATGGCGCCGAAACCTTCTCATGGCCCGACGGCGGCACCACCCCGTTCAAGGGCGAGAAGAACACCAATTGGGAAGGCGGCTACCGTGCGCCGCTGTTGATGCGCTGGCCTGGCGTGATCAAGCCCGGCACCGAGATCAACGACATCACCTCGCATGAGGATTTCGTGCCGACGCTGGTGGCAGCGGCGGGCGAGCCGAACGTGAAGGAGAAGCTGCTCACCGGCTATCAGGTCGGCGACAAGACCTTCAAGGTTCATCTCGACGGCTACGACATGCGCGACCTCATCAGCGGAAAAGGTCCAGGCGCGCGCAAGGAGTTCTTCTACTGGACCGACGACGGCAACCTCGCCGGCCTGCGCTACGAACGCTGGAAGATCGCCTTCCTGGAGCAGCGCTCCACCGGCTTCGACGTGTGGCAGGATCCACTGGTCGCCTTGCGCTTTCCCAAGCTGATGGACCTGCGCGCCGATCCCTTCGAACGTGCTCCGGACGAGGCCGGCGCCTATGAGCGTTGGCGTGCCGAACATGCCTTCGTGCTGGTCCCGGCGCAGACCTACGTCGGTCAGCATCTGAGCACCTACCGCGACTACCCGCCGCGGCAGCGCGCGGGCAGTTTCTCACTCGACCAGGTGCTGGACAAACTCCATCAGGCTGGCGGACGGAACTGAGGACTGGTCGATGCACGGCTGCGCTCCCATCGTGATGGTGGGGGCGCAGCCATTTTTTTATCCCCACTGCTCACACAGACACGTCATGAAAAGAATCATGCCCCATGACTGAACGCACTCTTCTGCTCCTCGCGCTCGCCGCGCTGTCACCCGCAACGCTGCGGGCTGCTGACGGGGATCCCGATGGTTTCCATTGGATGCTCGCGCCGTACCTGTTGGCGGCGAACATCGACGGCGACGTGACGGCAGGTCGCGCGACCGATGTTCCGGTCGAAGTATCGACGCAGGACATCTTCTCGCACCTCGACATGGGCGGGATGCTGCACGGCGAACTCTGGTATCGCCGTTGGGGTCTCCTGGCCGAAGTGGTAGGGATGCGCCTGACGGACTCGGTGGCGTCGGGCCGACCCTATGCCGGCGGTGGCGTCACCGCCGACGTCGAACTGACCGAGATGGTCTATGAAGCCGTGGCCGCCCGACGTTTCCTGCTGGAGGATGGGCTCACTCTCGACGCGCTGGCCGGCGTGCGGGTGTGGGACCTGTCGACCACCATCGATCTGTCGGGGGCCTACGTCGAACGCGGCATCGCGGCCGATGAGACCTGGGTCGATCCGCTGGTGGGCGCGCGGCTGAACTGGCCGTTCGCCACCGCCTGGACCACCAGCGCGCGTGCTGATGTCGGCGGTTTCGGCGTCGGTTCGAAGGTCTCCATCAACCTCAGCGCCGACGTCGGCTACGCCGTCGCGTCGTGGTGCACCGTGGCGGTCGGGTACAAGGCGCTGTGGGTGGATTACGACAACGGTGGCGACGGCGATGCCAGCACGTTCGTCTATGACGTGGTCACGCACGGCCTGCGGGTCGGGGTGGCGTTCGGTTTTTGATACCACGGTATCTTCCGGCCTGTGACCAGTCAGATGTCATGGCTCGCCGACGAGGCCATGACCATGGGCCGGATCACCGCCCACATCGTCACCGGAACTCGATGACCAGCTGATCCCTGGATGGCCATGCCCCAAAGGGCAGTGGCGACCATACGTGACCGCTCACCATGCCATCTCCCATCAGCGAGACCCATGAACCCTGCATCCCTCCCTGCCTCCCGTGCCAGGACCGTCCTCTTCTGCGGGGCGCTGATCGGTCTCTCGCTCAGTGGATGTGGGAAGGCTGCACGCGTGGAGTTCGCACCCGCTGAACTCCAGGCCAAGGTCGTGCAGGCCAATACCACCAACGCGACCCTGGTGCGTACTCTCCGCGAACGCGCGCGTGCGTCATTGGACGCGGATCTGGCAGCCAACCGCACCCCGTCGATCGATCTGCTGGTGTTGTCCGGTGGTGCCGACTGGGGGGCCTATGGCACCGGCTTCCTGCGCGCATGGTCCGGTGTTCCGGCCAGCGACCCTGGGGCGATGCCGGAGTTCGACATCGTCTCCGGCATCAGCACCGGAGCCCTCATCGCACCGTATGCCTTCCTGGGTAAATTCGCCGAGATCGATCAGCTCTACCGCACGTGTTCGACCGAGTGGGCGACCTCGCAGACGTTCTCCAGCCTGTTCAGTGGCGACGCGCTCTACGACATCTCGGGACTCGAAAAGGTCCTGCACCATGAGATGAAGCAGGTGATCGCACCGTCCTTGCGCGCCATGCCCCCAGGGAATCGCACCCTGGTGGTGGCGACCGCCGACCTCGACCTCGGGATCCTGCGGCTGTGGGATGTGCAGGGCCTGGCCGCCGACAGTGAACGGCTCTACGACATCGAGCGGGCGGCGATGGCGATCCCAGGTGCATTCGCGCCGGTCATCGCCGACGGCACCCTGCAGGCGGATGCGGGCGTGCTGATGCAATTGGTCGCGGTCGGCCAGAGCGAGATCATCGTCGAGGTGCTGGATGCCTGGAACCTGGCGCACCCCGATCACCCTGCGCGTCTGCGCTACTGGGTGGTGGTCAACAACCGCACCGCCGTCTTGCCGGTCACCACGCAAGCGACCTGGCATGCCGGTCTGTTGCGGGGCACCCAGATGATGGTGAAAGCGGGCGTCACCGCCCCCCTCATGGCCTTGTGGTTGCAGACCCAGCTGCTGCGCGAACACGGCCTCGACGTGCAGTTCCAGTGGACCTCCATTCCGCTCGACCATCCGATCGACGAGACCCGCGCACCCTTCGACCCGCGCACCACCAACGAGCTGTCGGACCTCGGGGCGCAGGTGGCGCGCTCCGCGACCCCCTGGCACACCACCATGCCGAGCTTCCTCCAAAGCGGGCTGACAGCGACTGCACCGACGCCAACCAAGCCTTGACTGGCATCATTCCGCAAGAGGAGCGGGCGCACCAGTTGATCACCTCGGTGTTCTGTATTGGAAGCACAGGCCGGCTGCAGACCGTGGGTATCTCTGGTCATCTCGCCCGTCGTTGGTGGGCCTGCCGGGACTCGAACCCAGAACCGAGCGATTATGAGCGACTAACGGGTACCGCGCAGGCTGATTATTCCACGATTATTCGATACAGGTATCGCCTAGGAATACCAAGCGGTACCACATCGCTTGCCCCACGGTTGCCCCACGGCATATTTTTAGAACCGGAGGTGCCATGCCGCGACGTACCAAAGCCGAGAGGCACCCAGGCATTGAAGATCGGTGGTCGTCGACCGCTGGACGCAGCGGCAAGGGCAAGCGTTGGCGCCTCAGGATGCGCGGTCTGCCAGGTCATGAGCGGCCGGTGGTCGAGCTGTTCGACGACCTGGAGAAGGCCGTGGATCGACGCGCCGAGCTGCTGCGCGCCAAGGACGACCCTGCCGAGCAGCGCGTCGAGGCCGGCAAGGTCAGCTTGGCCGACATCGCCACCAGCTACCACAAATGGCTGAGCGCCAGCCAGGACAAACCGACAGAGCATTACCTCGACACCGTCGAGCACGTCCTTGCCCGCGCTGTGGATGCTGGCCTGAATAACGTCCGGGCCCGCACCTGGGCCGATGACGCCCATGGGTGGATTCAGAGCCTGACCGCCCAGCGCCACGGCCAAAAGAAGGCTAAGCCTGCTGCTGAGAGTACGCGCCGGGCATACCGGGCCATCCTGGGCGGCGCGCTCAACTACGCCGTGGATGTACGGGAATGGCTCGCGGCTAACCCTTTCCGAAAGATCAAGACGCGCCGGACCAAGGCCAAGCGGCTACGCATCCAGAGCCAGACCACCGAGAGCAACGCCCACAAGATCATCCCGGTGCCGGTGCTGGCCTCCCTGGTGGGCGATGCCGCCCGGTGGCGGGTGGACGCCAAGCGGCAGCAGGCTGAGGAAGCCGTGGCCAAGCACCACGGCGACAAAGAAGCGGCCGCAAAGGCTCTCAAGGTGTCCGTGGCGACCGTCTACAACCGCCTGGCTCGCCATGATCGCCACGAGGACCCGCGCTGGATGATCGCCGTGCTGATGACCTACACCGGCATGCGCTTAGGCCAGGCCGTTGGCCTACAGTGGTCGGACCTGGATCTGGCGGCTCGCACCATCCGCCTACGACCAGAGGTGATCGGTAACAAGTCGGGGGTCGACTCCACGGTGGAGATGGAGGACGAGTTGCACGACGTGCTGGAGGATTACCCCAGGCGCGGCGCGCTGGTGGTGCCGGATCCCATCGAGCCGAATACCAAGAAGAAGAGCAAGCGGACGATGCGGAGGCAGTGGCTGACGGAGTCATTCGACCAGTACCTAGCCAGCCACGGTGCCGCAGGGCACAATGCACACGACTTCCGCCATTCATTCGTCTGCATGCTGACGGCGATGGGGGTGCCGACTGCTGACGTGAGGAGGCGGGTCAACCATTCGGACGTGGCCATGACCTCGCGATACGCTGACCACATGCTGGCCACCTATCGCAGGGCGTGCATGGGCTGGGATGGAGCCTTGAAGTTGAGAGCGCGCACCGGACAGGGTGACTCCTCGCAGACGGCTAGTCGATAGCCCCAAGCAGATGGCGGCGCATGCGCCGCCTTGAGCCGAGCGCTCAATATAGCCGTGCCCATAGTGCCCCACATGGGCACAAAACTTCAAATTATCCCTGAAAATACGCCACGTGGCACGCGTGCCACGCTCTCCGACGACATTGGGCATGCCGCTCCTAAACAGGGCGTCATGACCTCATCCATCTCCACTCCTGAGAATGGCTCTCATCGCGGCACATATGCCGCAGAGGCTGTCGATGGTCGCCCATGTCGGCCTAACGTGGCCAAGATGGAACCTGCTCACAGCGATCCCGTTACCCTGCCGCCTCCGATGGCGACCGCTGCCG
>JANPIY010000564.1:0-4313 GCA_031425255.1 Planctomycetota bacterium | reverse complement strand
GGTGTCTTCCAGGGTTCCTCCGACACCGAACCGGTCGATCAGCGCAAGGAGCTCGGCCTGATGGTCGACCTCACGCTCGATGTCCTGCCGTTCGGATTCTGCGCCAACGTCATGTACAACAAAGACGACGTCGACAACGCCGACAGCGGCCTGAGCGAGGTCGAGACCACCGAGATCCAGCTCGGACTGTTCAAGCAGTTCGCTGTGCCAGTGGTGCAGCCCTTCATCGGCGGCGGCGTCGCGCTGCTCAACTCCTCGCTGAGCGCGGTCGGGCAGTCTGAAGTCGACGAATCGACCGTCGGCGCCTGGGCCTACGTCGGCGCCCGCATGACCATCCTGCTGATCGATTTCGGCGTCGTGGCGGGCTACACCTATGCCGAAGTCGAGACGCCTGATGGCGACGTCGATGTCGGCGGCTGGCGTGGCGGCGTGTTCCTTGGCGTCGGCTTCTGAGGGACTGCGTGGCCGTCGATGCTGGTCGGCGCGACCGTGGCCTGAGGGGTATGGTGGCTCTTCGCACCGTGTCAGGTCACGGAGGATAACGGCACGTCACCGGCTGGATTCCGCCGGCGTCCACCGCAAAGTCCGTGTCCATGCCGATCACCATCTCCTCCGGTTCCACCTTCACGCGTCACAACCGCACGCGGACGTGGCTCATCATGCTGGGAGTGGTCGCGCTGCTGGCGGTCATCGCCTGGGCGACCCTGCGGGCGATCACCAACGAGGTGCGCCGTCAGGTCGAGGCGACGCTGGAGAGCACGCTGCAGATGGCCCAGACCGTTGGGGTGCGTTTCCTCGAACGGCAGCGGGGCACCGCCCGCACCCTGACCGAGGCGCCGGCGCTGCGGGCCGCCGCGCTGCAGATCCTGCGCGGTGACGAGACCCAGCGTCAGCCCTTCGCCACCTTGATCGAAGGCATCCTCCCGACCCAGCATTTCGATGGCTGGGCACTCGCCGCGCCGGACGGTCGCGTCCTCGCGGCAGGCCAGCAGGCGAGCGGTTGGCAGACCCTGCCGCCGGCGTTGCATGCCCGCATCAACGAGGTGTCACGCGGCCGCATCCTGGTGCTGCCGCCGATCTGGGTGCCGCAGGGCGAGGACCGTCGTCCGGCCTTCGTGGTGGCGGCGGCGCTGCGCGAGGGTGAACGTAGCCTCGGTTTCCTCATCCTGACCATGGACCCGGTGAGCGAGTTCAGCGTCGTCCTCGAAGCGGCCCGCTTCGGCGACAGTGGGGAGACCTATGCCTGCACCGCGGACGGCTTCTTGGCCTCGCGCAGTCGTTTCCTCGACCAGCTCAAGTCGACCGGCCTGGTCCCGGCATCGGCGCCCAATGCCATCCTGCGTCTGGCGCTGCGCCGTCCGCCGCAGGCGCTGGTGACGGACCAGCCGATCGCCAGTTCGCCCGCTGGCTGGCCGTACACTACCGCCAGCGCCGGGATCATCGCCGGCACCTCCGGGATGACCCTCGACGACGGTGTCGACTACCGTGGTGAGCCGGTGGTGGTGGCGTGGGCGATGCTCAGCGATTTCGGTCTGGGCGTGATCACCAAGATCGATCGGGGTGAGGCCATGCGCCCGCTGGTGATCCTGCATACCATCTTCATCGCTCTGCTCGCCTTGCTCGCCGTCGCCGCCATCAGCGGGGTGGTGTGGGTCGGCAATGCCGCCCGTCTGCGCCACAAGCTCGAGAGCGCCAAGGGCCAGTTGCAGCAACTCGGCCAATACACCCTCGAGCGCAAGCTCGGCGAGGGCGGCATGGGTGCGGTCTATCATGGCCGTCATGCGCTGATGCGGCGGCCGACCGCGATCAAGCTGATCACCGGCAGGGTCACCGCGGAGATCCTCGCGCGCTTCGAACGCGAGGTGCAGCTGTGCTGCCGGCTGACGCATCCCAACACCATCGCCATCTACGACTACGGCCGCACCGCCGACGGGACCTTCTACTACGCCATGGAGCTGCTCGATGGCATGGATCTGGAGGCGATGATCGCCAAGGTCGGCCACCTGCCGCCCGCCCGCGTCATCCATTTCCTGACCCAGGCCTGCGGCTCCTTGGCCGAGGCCCACGATCTGCAGATGATCCATCGCGACATCAAGCCGGCCAACCTCTTCATCACCAGGCGGGGTGGCGAGAACGACGTGCTCAAGGTGCTCGATTTCGGTCTGGTGAAGAGCATGGAGACCAATGCGCCGCAGTTGAGCCGCGCTGATGTGATCAGCGGCACGCCGCCGTACATGGCGCCGGAAGTCATCGAACAGAAACCCGGCATCGATGGGCGCAGCGACCTCTATGCGCTGGCCTGCGTCGGCTACTTCCTGTTGACCGGGGTCTGCGCCTTCGAGCGCGGTACCGCCATGGAAACCCTCATGGCGCATCTGCATGATCCGCCCGCGCCGCTGGGCAAGGTGGCGAAACAACCCATCCCCGCCGATCTGGAAGCAGCGATCCTGCATGGCCTGGCCAAGGATCCGGCACACCGGCCGGCGTCGGTGCGCGCCTTTCGCGATGAACTGATGGCCTGTGCCGACGCTCGCCGCTGGCACGAGGACGATGCCCAGCAGTGGTGGCACGAACATCGTGCCATGTCCTCCGCTGGCGCGCCGACGGCCAATCTCGCGATGTCGCCGAGCCTGGTGGTCCGGGCCTCGGATCTCAACCTCACGGTCTGATCTTTGGTTCCTCGGCGAGATGAGTGGGCTGGGAAATTGCAAGCACGTGCTAGCTCTCGAGACCAATTGGAGAAAGGCTGGCCGCAGAGACGCAGAGACGCAGAGGAAGACAGGAACAGGGGCGTTTCGTCTCTGCGTCACTGCGTCTCTGCGTCTCTGCGTCTCTGCGGCGATCCACTCTCATTGACTGCACTGCACCAATCGATCTCGCCGAAGAACCTGATCTTTTCCAAGGGAGCCGTGCGAAGCGTGAGAAAACCCCGCACATGAACGTGCTGGGTATGTTCGATGAAGATACATTTCGACCTCCTGGCGACGCTCGTCGGCGCGGACCGGTTATTTTGACTGCGCATGCCTGTACGAGCCGCTACGTCTCTCCCATCCCCAGCAACCGGAAGCGACCATGACCCTGACCACCTGCACCGAAGCGCAACGTCTGGCCGATCCCGCCGCATGGCGTGCGTGGGGACCCTACCTCAGCGATCGTTCGTGGGGTACGGTGCGCGAAGACGATTCCGCGGAGGGCAACGCCTGGCGCTACTTCCCGCATGATCAGGCGCGCTCGCGCGCCTACCGCTGGGGCGAGGACGGCATCGCCGGCATCAGCGACGATCGCCAACTGCTGTGTTTCGGCCTGACGCTGTGGAATGGCAAGGACGCGATCATCAAGGAGCGTTTCTTCGGGCTCGACAACACTGAGGGCAACCACGGCGAGGACGCCAAGGAGTACTGGTTCCACCTCGATGCCACGCCGTCGCACTCGCTGCTGCGCATGGTCTACAAATATCCGCAGGCGGCGTTCCCCTACGATCAACTGGTGACGACCAACAAGGCGCGCCACAAACACGAGGCGGAATATGAACTGGTCGACACCGGCGTCTTCAACGAGGGTCGTTACTTCGACGTCGAGGTGACCTACGCCAAAGCCACGGCGAACGATATCGTGGTCCGCATCGTGGTCGCCAACCGTGGTCCCGACGCCGCCACCATCGACGTGCTGCCGACACTGTGGTTCCGCAACACCTGGAGCTGGGGTCCCGATCGCAGCGAAAGCGAACACCGTCCCCGCCTCTCGGCGATGGCGGGCGCAGCGGTGATCCAGGCCCGGCATGATCTGCTCGGCGAGTGGGAGCTCGCATGCGCTCCCGGTCAGCGCGGCGAGCCCACCCTGCTCTTCACCGAGAACGAGACCAACACCCAGCGCGTCTTCAACCAGGCCGGCGGCGGACGCTACGTCAAGGACGGCATCAACGACTACCTGGTGCACGGGCGCAAGGCCGCCGTCAATCCGCGCCACGAAGGCACCAAGGCCGCCGCGCACTACCACCTCGAGATCGCCACCGGTGCGAGCGTCGAAGTGACCCTGCGGCTGCGCCAGAAGAGCGCGCCCGCAGGCGCACCAGCCGCGCGACCGGCAGCCAAGGTGATGAAACCACTGGCCAAGGCCAAGGCGGGCAAGGGCGCTGCCGCCACCACGAGCAGCACTCTAGCCATGGCCAAGGAGGTCGCCGGCATCATCGCCCAGCGCCAGGCCGAAGCCGATGTGTTCTATGCCGCTCTCCAACCCAAGGGCATCGACGACGACACCCGCCGCGTGCAGCGCCAGGCCTGGGCGGGCATGATCTGGACCAAGCAGTGGTTCGC